>DASRBJ010000343.1:0-5323 GCA_035653695.1 Sphingomicrobium sp. | reverse complement strand
GCACCTCGTTGTCGCCGAAGCCCAAACCGCCGGTGTACTCGAAGAGGAGGAAAGGGCGATGATCTCGGGGATTGTCCGTCTTGCTGACCGTCCGGTGCGCGAGGTCATGACTCCACGGACCGAGATCGACTGGATCGACATTGGCGCAAGTGAGGAGGAAGTGCGTCAAGCGCTGCTCGAGACGCCGCACAACCGGATTCCGGTTGCAGACGGCGCCGTTGAAAAGATCGTGGGCGTCATCCAGACCCGCGATGTCTTGGCAGCTTCGCTCGAAGGTCGACAAATCGATCTGAGGCAGCTCTGCCGAACAGCACCGGTGATCCCCGATCTCATGGACGCCATGGACGCACTGGCCGTTCTTCGAACCGCCGACGTGCCGCTCGCGCTTGTTCATGACGAATACGGGCATCTTGACGGCATCGTGACGCCCGGAAGCATTCTTGCGGCGCTCGCCGGTACCTTCGCAAGCGACGTCGACGACAGCGACGATCCGGCGCTTGTCGAAAGAGACGATGGAAGCTTTCTCCTGTCCGGAGCCGCCAGTGCTGATCTTTTGACCGATCGGCTTGGCGTAAAGCTTCCTGACGATCGGGACTATTCGACCGTGGCGGGTTTTGCGTTATCCGTTCTCAAGCACCTGCCCGACACGGGCGAAAAGTTCCGGCACGACGGATGGTCGTTTGAGATCGTCGACATGGACGGGCGGAAGATCGACAAGCTTATTGCCGCACGTCCAAGAAAGAAGCCCGTTGGCGCTGAAGCGGCCGCAGCAAACTAGAGCTTGCCGAACCTCTGTTCAAAGCCGTCGATATCATTGCGCGCGAGATAGTCTGCCTGCTCAACGATCCGATCGCGGACAAGCCGGCCCTTGAACGCGCCGAGCTGGGCGTCGACGCGCTCAATCTCCGGTGGACTTAGCCGAGCGATCTGGTCGAAGCGGCGAAAACCGATTGCCCGCAGCGAATCCGCGAACTTTGGTCCAACCCCCTTTAAACGGCACAAGTCGTCACCGGGACTTTCGCTGCCCTCAAGAGTGCTGTGGACGGGAGCACGCAGGATATCTCCAGTGAGATCGCTTGCTGCAGCTGCCGCTTCGCCGGCGATCCCCCGTCCTTCTGGCGGGCGCTTTGCTTGTGCCATGTGCGGGCGAACTGGCGCGCTGTCGGTCAATTGAACCCGTTGCTTGGGTCGAAGGAGTATGAACGCCAACACCAGCACAAGGATGGCGACAATCAGCCACCAATATTCGCGGATCAAATCCATTCGTTTTTCACCAATTCCATTGAGAGTTGTAGCGACGGCGAAGCTCGACCAGATAGGCGAGCAATAGCCCTAAAAGAAAGCCCAGCACGGCCACTATCGCGCCTTCGACGATCAAGGGAGTACCTCCGCTCGACGGCGACCAGCTCGTGTCTTCGACCCCAGGCACCTGGTTCATGAGGCGAACGAGTTCGCTTCGTTGGAAATCGTCGGCAGGTCCGGAGAGAAGCACCTTGCGCGTCAGTGGATCGTGGTGAAGGTGCCCGGAAACCTGCGTCATCTCATAATAAGTAAGGGTCTCGTCGACACCACGCTGAACCTTCGCCTCGAATCGGTTGGCGCCCCCGAGTGGCCCATGCCAAATCACCGCGAGAACGATAGCAATGAGGATTCCGGCAGCGAGCGCCTTGTTCCGCTTTCTTCGTCGGCGAAACGCAACCGTGCCGCAAGCACCGCCTGAAATGAGACCTGCCGCGAAGCACGGCCAGAAATAAACCCAAAGCGCGTTCACCGGCTTTCCCGCTCCAATTGACGCCAACCGATGTCCCGTCGGTGGAACCCATCGGGAAAGTCAATCTCATCGACCGCGCAATAAGCTCTTGCGCGCGCCGTGGCGAAGCTGTCAGCGACTGCGGTCACTGCAAGCACGCGCCCGCCATTTGCAATTAGCACGCCGTCGCGAATGGCTGTTCCCGCCTGGAAAACTCGCACACCCGCGACGCGTTCGGCGGTCTCGATGTTGTGGATGGGACCGCCCCGCGCGGGTTCGCCGGGATAGCCGCGTGCGGCAATGACGACCGTGACGCTGTGCTGCGGTAGTAGTTGTGGCGGATCGAGTTCGGCGAGACGGCCCGTTGCGACAGCATATAAAAGATCACCAAAATCGCCGGCGACCAGAGGCATCAGGGCTTCGCACTCGGGGTCACCGAAACGAACATTATATTCGATGAGCTTGGGTCCCTCGGCCGTAAGCATCAGCCCCGCATAAAGCACGCCGCTGAAGGGCGTTCCCGCTTGCACCATTGCCCTCGCCGTTGGACGGATGATTTCGTCCATTGCGCGCTCTTGGAGGTCGCTGGTCAGCACTGGTGCTGGGGCATAGGCTCCCATGCCCCCGGTGTTCGGACCGGTATCGCCTTCACCGACGCGTTTGTGATCTTGCGCTGATCCCAAGGGAACGGCGATCAGCCCGTCGACGAGAGCAAAGAGACTGGCTTCCTCGCCGGCGAGAAACTCTTCAAGCACCAGCGGCGCCTCGCCGCATGCCTCAATCGCCGCTTCGGCCTCGGCGCGGGTGAACGCGACCGTAACTCCCTTGCCGGCGGCAAGTCCGTCGGCCTTTATGACGACGGGCAAACTGAACCGGTCGATCGCTGCGCGTGCATCGGCAGCGGTGGTCACTCGAATATAGTCTGCTGTCGGAATGGCGTTTTCCCGACACAGGTCCTTGGTAAATCCCTTGCTCCCTTCGAGCTGCGCGGCGGCCGCGCTCGGCCCAAAGACGGCAATGCCTTCTTTCCTAAGTACGTCCGCAACGCCGGAGACGAGCGGCGCTTCCGGACCAATGACTACGAGCCCGACCTTATTTCGTTGGGCAATGTCCAGCACTGCACGCGCGTCACAAGGATCGATGCTTAGGCATTCGGCCCACCGAGCGATTCCGGGATTGCCAGGGGCGGCATAGAGCTTATCACAGCTCGGCGATTGTCGAAGGCGCCAAGCCAGCGCGTCCTCGCGACCGCCAGAGCCCAGAAGCAGAATATTCAATGGAACTCCCCGACGAGACGCAGAGCAACCTGTTAGCGAACGTCATTCGCGGCGACAATTCGCCAGCGCTGACGGTATCGGAGCTCTCGGGTGCCTTGAAGCGGACCATTGAAAGCGCCTTCGGCCAAGTGCGTGTCCGAGGGGAGATCAGCGGGTTCAAGCGCCACTCGTCGGGTCATTGTTACTTCAGCCTGAAGGACGAGAGCGCCTGCATGGATGCGGTGATCTGGCGCACCAGCGCCGCAGTCCTTGCGTTCCGTCCCGAGGACGGTGCGGAGGTCATAGCAACTGGCAAGCTAACAACGTATCCTGGCCGATCAAAATACCAGATCGTCGTCGAGCGAATGGAACTTGCCGGCGAGGGCGCGCTCCTCGCCTTGCTTGAGAAGCGTCGCAAGGCGTTGGCTGCGGAAGGGCTTTTCGATCCACAAAGGAAGCGCAAGCTGCCATTCCTGCCACGGGTCATCGGCGTGATTACGTCGCCGACCGGCGCGGTCATTCGAGACATACTTCATCGGCTCGAGGACCGCTGTCCAACGCGGGTCATATTGTGGCCAGTTCCAGTCCAGGGCGAAGGAGCCTCCGCGAAGATTGCAAGTGCAATTCGATCGTTTGGGTCGCTCGAGCCGAAGCCGGATCTGCTGATCGTTGCGCGGGGCGGGGGCTCGATTGAGGACCTCTGGGCATTCAACGAGGAGGAAGTTGTGCGCGCCGCCGCAGACTGTACGATCCCGCTCATTTCCGCGGTCGGGCACGAGACCGACACGACGCTCATTGACTTTGCTTCGGACCTTCGCGCCCCGACGCCTACCGCAGCTGCAGAAATTGCCGTGCCAGTGAGAACCGAGCTGTTCAATCAGCTGACTGAGCTCCAGCACCGCGTCCACCATTGTTTGTCGCGGCGGATTGATCGAAGTCGCGAGCGCTTTGACCTCACCATCTGCCGATGGCCTGAACCTGAGGCTATCTTCGCTCCAGTCATGCAGCGCCTTGACGAGGTGAGCGAACGGCTGCCCCGCTCGCTTGCGGCGCGTGCTGCAACCGCTCGAGCCGACATGAACCTGGTGACCGGACGCCTTCGTCGGGAGCTTATCGATCAGCGGATTGTGCACCTAAGAGAACGGCTCGGCGCGGCATGGAAAATGGCTGAACTGGTGCACCCTGAGCGGCCGCTATCGAAAGGTTATGTGCGCGTGACGAGCCGTGGTGGCAAAACGCTCACGAGTTCTTCCGAGGCACGGATCGAACAACGACTAAGCCTTCATTTCGGCGATGGAACGTTGGACGCTGCAGTAGATGCTCCGACTTCATCCAAAGCGGTTGAGCGCAAGCGGTCCAAGCCATACATTGCGCCGCAGCCGGGACTGTTCGACCCAGCCGAGGAATAGACAAATGTTGATGACTGGCAGCGGCAGAGCTGCGCGCATTCACTATCTTGCCGGTACCTTCCGGCTGTTAAGCGATGGAGATCACGTCGTCTGCGCGGTCACTGGTGCAAGGATTCCGCTTCACGAACTGAAATATTGGAGCGTCGAGCGCCAGGAACCCTATGTCGATGCCGAGGCAAGTTTTAAGGCAGAACAAGCGCGCAGGCACGACTAGCCGACCCTCTTTCCGCGCACGCCGATTTGGCCATTGATACGGATGAAGTAATTGCCGAGCGCTCCTCGAACGATCTCGATCTTCTGCCCTGGCTCGGGAGGCGACAGAGATATGCTGCTATCGGTCGTTTCCCAAACGGCATTGTTGTCCGCAATCCCGATTCGAAAATAGCCGTTTGCAAGCTGCCGTACCGAGACGATTGTTGAATCGAGCTTGTTCTGCGCTTCGTTCGCGGTTGTGTCTCCGGAAAAGAATGGCACTTTTGGTAGGCTGAATCCAAACAGTGAGTGCCGCACTTTGCGAACATCGTTGCGATCCACAACGCTCACTTCTCCGGAGGACGTCGCAGTAACCAGCGCATTCGCGGCCGAATCATAGCAGGCGAGCCGCTGCGTCGGATCAGTGATGTGGCGGCAGTGGTCGATCGCGGACACAAGCGTTGATGAAGGCGCGGTCGGCCGTTCTTTCGATTGAGCGGCCGCACCCGATACTATTAGGGCAGCGACGGCCAAGGTGCCGACGAGTTGGTTCATTCCTGATCTCCCGCTCAAGACCGATCCAATGTCGTGCGCATCTTTGTCGCGAAAGCAACCTGTGCCCCAAATGCAACATAGGCGTTACGATTTAGTCGTGCGCGCGTCGCTCCGATTGATTCGTCCTAGCTGTTACACTTAGGAACTACCGCATCAGCGTC
>DASRBJ010000342.1:0-6421 GCA_035653695.1 Sphingomicrobium sp. | reverse complement strand
TTTGGCAATCGCCTGCGGTTCGTGCCGCCATCGGAACGGTCAAGCGCGGTGGTTGTTAGTAAAGCCCAATGAACGAGCGGAGGCGAGACGAGGCGACCGGCGCGCCCGAACCGGCGCACGCTACAATCGTGCGCAGGCGAGCGCCGCTCTGGGCTCGCGCTGCAAGCGTCCTTGCGATTGCGATTCTCCTTCTCCTTTTCGCCGCGATCATCATCATCTGGATCCAGCGCCGTCCCATCGCGACCCACTATCTAAGAGGCGAGTTCGCGCGGCGCGGCGTGACGGCCAGCTATCATCTCGACCGCGTCGGGCTGCGGACGCAGGAAGTCAGCAATCTCGTGATTGGTGATCCCAAACGTCCAGACCTTGTTGCGCGATTTGCGCGCATCGAGACTCGACTTAGATGGAACGGCAACTTCGATGTTTACCGGATCGTTGCGCGCGGGGTTCGATTGCGAGGGCGGCTGATGCATGGGCGGGTCAGCTGGGGGCAGATCGACAAGCTGATGCCGCCGCCCAGCAACAAGCCGTTTGCACTACCCAATTTCGCACTCGACGTCGCGGACAGCAGCATTGCGCTTGTAACGCCCTTCGGACCGCTTGGCATTGCGGTCGATGGAAATGGCAAGCTTAGCGGTGGGTTCAAGGGGCACGCTGCTATCGTCAGTCCAAGGCTGATCCCGGGTCGCTGCGCCGCCGTTGGCCTACGCGCAACGCTCGCGATCGGCGTTGTCGCGCGCAAGCCCCAGGTCGCGGGCCCGGTGGCTCTCGACCAATTCACCTGTCCGCTAAGTCGATTTGACGTCGCTTCACCGCGGTTCGACGCGAAGGCGAGTTTCAACGAATCCTTCAGCAACGTGAACGGCAGTGGGCGGATGGCGATCGCTACGTTGACAGCAGGAGCCAACGGACTTGCCGACTTCGCCGGCACAATTACGTACAAGGGATGGCTGAATGACGTCGACGGCCGCGTGAATCTCGCTGCACAGCGATCGAGGATGGCGACCGTTACCGCCCAGCGAACCGGGCTTAACGGCCGATATCATCTTGGCATTGCGAATGGGACCTTCTCGCTTGCAGGCGGGTTCGCGGTCGACGATTCAACGCTCGATCCGAAGATGCTCGACAGCGTCACGGAGCCGCTTGCCGCGGCCGCAAGCACCCCGGTTGGTGCGGTGGTCGCAAGCATCAGCAACGCGATTGGCCGCACGGCGAGCCGCTTCAGCGCATCCGGCCAAATCAAGGTCGTGAACTTCCCCGGCGGCGGCGCTGCCCGAATCACGCGTGCAAACGTGAACGCGCCGAGCGGTGCGCGCGCGATGATCGCTGGCGGTACCGGCATTACTTATTATTGGCCTGCTGGCGGCTTAAGGGTCGACAGCACGATCAACATGGCCGGTGGCGGCCTGCCGCAGGGCCGCGTGACCCTTCACCAGCCGCGAGCGGGTGCGCCAATGAGCGGCGTTGCCGAAATTGCGCCTTATGCGGCAGGCGGACAGCGCCTTAGCTTGTCGCCCGTCGTCTTCGGGCCGGGCCCCGCCGGGTCAACGGCGCTCAGCACGACGGCTGAGCTTGACGGTCTCTTCCCCGGCGGGCGCGTTCAGGCACTGAGACTGCCAATCGCGGGCCGCATTGGCCCCGGCGGCGGGTTCGCGTTCGGTACGTCATGCGCGGTCGTGAGTTTCGAATATTTGCAAACCGGAACGCTTCAACTTGGCCCCGCGCGCCTGCCGGTCTGTCCGCTTGGCCCCGCGATCATTTTCAAGAGGCCCGGGACCCAGGCGATCGCAAGCGCGCAGATCACTAATCCAATTCTCAATGGAAAGCTTGGCAGTTCACCCCTGCACATCGAGGCGGCGCACGGTGAATTCGCTGGCAAGCAGTTCATGTTCGACCGCCTTGCGGCGCAATTGGGCCATTCGACGTCGCCAGTTCTCATCGATGCCGCGCATTTCACCGGCAGTTTTGCAAACTACCTCCACGGCGAATTCAAGGGTGGCCGAGCGTCGATTGGCAAGGTGCCGCTGATCCTCAGCGATGCCGTTGGGAGCTGGCTTTATCGTAACAAGATATTGTCGGTGAGAAGCGCGCTCACCTTGTCCGACCGTGATCCCAATCCGCGTTTCTACCCATTGCACAGCGATAATGTGCGCTTCACGCTCGCAGGTAACGAGATACGTGCAACGGGTGACTTACGTCACCCCGCGTCTGGAACGCTCGTGACGAGCGTCCAAATTCAGCACCACCTCAAGTCGGGGTCGGGCTCCGCGCTCTTGGACGTTCCGGGCCTTACGTTCGGTCCCAATCTTCAGCCGGAACAACTGACCCGCCTCACCGAGGGCGTTGTTGCGCTCGTCAACGGCACCGTTGCTGGAAGAGGTCGAATAGACTGGGCGGAAGGGGGGAAGGTCACGTCAACCGGTGATTTCTCGACCAGGAACATGAATCTTGCCGCGCCCTTTGGTCCAGTGACGGGGCTTACCACGAGCGTCCATTTCGATGATCTGCTCGGTCTCTCAACACCCTCCGGACAAGTCATGACCGTGGCTACCGTGAACCCCGGAATTTCCGTCAGCGACGGCGTCATTCGTTACCAGCTGCTTCCCCACAACCGGGTCAAGATCGAGCGTGGCGAGTGGCCTTTCATGGGCGGCAAGCTCGTCCTCGACGAAACTACTCTCGATTTCAGCCACCATGCTCCCAAGCAGCTGACGTTCGAACTCGAAGGTTTCTACGCCAAGATGTTCGTCGACAGCCTCGGTTTCGCCGGCTTCAGCCTGTCGGGCACATTCGACGGCAAGCTGCCGATGGTGTTCGACGAGAATGGCGGCAGGATTGTCGGCGGAGTACTGACTTCGCGGCCGCCTGGCGGCGAGCTCAAATATAGTGGCACGAAGCCTGGCGGGCTCGTCGGCGGTCTCGCCTTCGATCTCCTGAGCGATATCCGCTATCGTTCGATGGTCATCCGCCTCGATGGCGATCTTTCCGGCGAGTTCGCAACCCGGCTTACCATTGACCAGGTTTCGCTGGGGCCAGGACACGGTATCGTTGCAAGCCTCGTGCACCGGGCGTTCCGCAAGCTTCCGTTGAAACTCAATGTGAACATCAACGGGCCCTTCCGAGCGCTGATCCAGATGGCGAAATCATTCAAGGATCCGACCGAGGTGATTGCTCCCGTGATGCCATTCCCGATCGATTCGCCCGCTCTTAAGGTCGACGTTCTGAGCTCGACTAAGAACGAACAGCCGGCAAGCCCGCCCAAGCGCATACCGGCTCCCAATCAGTCGCCACCGCCGGGAGATAGGAAGTGAAGATCGAGACGATGAAAAGGACCAGGATGGCAGTGGCCGTCGCCGTGGCGTTGCCGCTTGCCGGATGCATTACGGTCCGGCCGCCGGACAAGCCGATCGAAGTCAATCTCAACGTCAACATCAAGCAGGAAGTGCTCGTTCGACTGCAACAGGACGTCCAGCAGATGATTCAGAAAAATCCGCAGGCATTCCCGCCGCCGCCAACGAAGCAGCCATGAGAATCGGGCTTGGCGTGGCCGCGGCGCTCGCCGCCACCGCCTCGGCGGGGCTGGCCCAGTCCTCGCAATTGTCGGCTGCAATTGCGAGCGGGCAGGTGGGAGAACGGTATGACGGATACATGGGCTTTGCTTCGCCGCCGCCGGATGCTCTTCGCCGTGAAGTGATCGGGATAAATATTCGAAGGCGCAGTCTTTATACGGGGCTTGCGGAGCAGCGAGGCGTTACGACGCAGCTTGTTGGACTTACCGCCGCTTGTGCGTTGTTTCGTGAGCTGCCGAGCGGCGAAGCCTATATGCTCGCCGACAATCGCTGGCGTCGTCGCACGGCCGGCGGCACGGCGCCGCTACCGGAACACTGTCGCTGAGCTGACCTTGCGCGTGGTTGACTATGTGGCGCCCCATTCATAAAGGGGCGGCGCCTTGGCGGTATTGGTGTTCCGCCATGTTCCTCGTCCCTGGCTGGCTCCTGGTGAAATGCCGAGGGGCGACGCACAGGGGAGAGACATGGCGGACGATGATACCGACGAGGTTCCGAAGCTTTCACCCGACGCACGGCTCGAATCGCTCGATCAGCGGCTCGATCGTTTGCAACAGGCGGAGGCCAAAAGGACCGCGAAACGCCAGCCCGATCAAAGCTACCAGGCCGGCCAATTGGTTCTCAGCCAGCTGGTGGGCTGTCCGCTCGGCGGCGGCATTGTCGGCTGGTTGCTGGATCACTGGCTCGGCACGAGGCCCTGGTTGATGTTGGTGATGCTGTTCGTCGGTTTCGCGGTCGGCATCTGGAACGTCATTCGGATTTCAAACAATTCCCGGAGCAGTGCTCCGATCGAACGAGAATAGGGAAGCAAAGTGGCCGCAAGCGGCAAGATCGACCCGATGCACCAGTTCGTGATCGAGCCGATTTTCGGTTCGTTCCAAGGGCATAATCCGTTCGTCTTCACCAATAGCGCGCTTTGGACCTTGATCGTGCTCGGGACGATCTGGGTTTTCATGTTCGGCGGAATGAAGCGCGAACTGATCCCCGGCCGATGGCAGCTTGCCGTCGAGGGATTGATCGCCTTTGTCGACGACATGGTGAACGTCAGCATTGGAGCAGACGGCAAGAAATACCTGCCGTGGGTCTTCACGGCCTTCATCTTCCTGCTGTTTGCAAATCTCATGGGCAACATGCCATTTGGCGTTGTTGCCGCGGCGCATCCGTTTACGGTCACCAGCCAGTTCACCTTCACCGGCATCATGTCACTGATCACCTTCGCGATCGTGCTCGGCGTTGGTTTTTGGAAACACGGGTTGCACTTCTTTTCGCTGTTCGTGCCGAAAGATGCTCCGCTTGTGTTCAAGTTCGCAATCGCGCCGATCGAGTTCATGAGCTTCCTGGTTCGCCCCTTCAGCCTCGGGTTGCGGCCGTTCATTGCGATGTTTGCGGGCCACGTCCTTCTCGACGTGTTTGGTAATTTCGTCGTGCAGGCGCTTAACAGCCACAGCGCCGGCGGCATCGGAATCTCGATCCTGTGCTTCTTCTTCATCATGTTCGTCAGCATGATCGAGCTGCTCGTCGCGGCAATCCAGGCTTACGTCTTCGCAATTCTGACTTCGCTCTACATCAGCGAAGCCGTCAATCTTCACTAACCAACTGATTTTTCAAAGGAGTTCAATCAATGGATGTCGCTTCTGCAAAGCTTATTGGTGCGGGTCTCGCGGCAATTGGCGTCGGCGCCGCAGCAGCGGGCGTCGGTTTCGTGTTCGGATCGTTTCTCCAGAGCGCAATCCGCAATCCGGCGGCATCGGACGGTCAGCAGGGCCGTCTCTACATCGGGTTCGCCGCAGCCGAGCTTCTCGGCCTGATGGCGTTTGTCGTTGCGATGCTCATCCTGTTCGCTTTCTAATCCAATAGCGGACAAGCTCCTGAAGGAGCCACGATGCCACAACTCTCGCAGCTCTCCCAAGTCTACCTGTCACAGTTTCTGTGGCTGGCAATCGCGCTTGGGTTCATCTTCTTCGTGATCGCGCGCGGCATGGTGCCCAAAATCCAGGCAACGGTCGAACAGCGCGAAGCGAAGATCTCGAGTGATCTCGAGGCCGCTCAGAAAGCGCGCGCCGCCGCCGATGAAACCGAAGCGCAATGGCGCGCGCGGATGGATTCGGCGCGTTCGGAAGCCGCACGCCTTGCCCAGGAAGCGAAGGCAGAAAGCAGCCGCGAAACAGAGGCGCGCGTGAAGGCTGCGGCCGACAAGATCAACCTCAAGATCAGCGCAGCGGAGAATCAGCTGCGCGAAGCGGTGAACGCCGCGCAGAGCGAGATCGAAGCGGTTGCCGCCGATGCGACCCGCGAGATGGTTGCCCGTCTGACGGGCATGGATGTGAACCTCGATGATGCCGCGGCAGCAGTGAAAGCCGAGTTCAATGTCTGAACAGCAAACTACCGCGAGTGTTGGGCACGCCCCAGCGCCCGACGCCGGTGAGCCGACATTCCTTGGGCTTAATCCGGGCGGCTGGGTCGCACTTGCGATGCTCGTCGTCTTTGCGATCCTTATCTGGAAAAAGGTTCCTGGCGCGATTGGTCGTGCGCTCGACAGCAAGATCGAGCTCATCCGCAATCAGCTCGCGGAAGCCGAGTCTTTGCGCAAGGAAGCCGAAGCGCTGAAGGCCGAATATGAAGCCAAGTCGGCAAGCGCAGAGAAGGACCGTCAGGCGTTGCTTGAGCGCGCACAGCACGAGGCCGGCGAGATCGTGGCCAAGGCGAAGACCGATGCCGAAGCGCTGATCGAACGCCGGAGCCGGATGGCCGAGGAGAAGATCGCTGCCGAGGAACGCGCCGCGATCGAGCAACTCCGCGCCGCCGCCGCGGAAGCGGCAACAAGGGCGGCTGCTCGGTTGATTGCCGAACGTCAC
>DASRBJ010000341.1:0-4316 GCA_035653695.1 Sphingomicrobium sp. | reverse complement strand
GCGCTCGAAACGCATTGTACCCGCCCGTGCCGGGATGGAAGGCGTGGAAGAACAGCTGCGGGCCGCCATTTGGCCCCGGCGCAACAGAGGCGTGACCAGGAGCCACCCATTCGCGCGTGGATTTAAGTATTGGTGCTCCCTGCTTGGTATAGGGACCGAGCGGATGATCCGCGACCGCAACCCCGATGCCATAGGCAGGCGTAGAAAAGTCATTGCCGGCGTAGAACAGCCAGTAGCGATCCTGTTGATAGGTGACGAACGGTCCCTCGATCAGATGTCCTTCCCAATCCTCGTCGTTCTTAAGTACGATGGTGTCCTCTCCAACGAGCGAGCGGCCATCATCTGAAATGCGCTGCGCGCGGATCGGGGTCGTCATTGCTTCGACGATCGTTGCCGCAGCGAGACCAAACTCCGCCAATATGACGCGCACTTTCTGCCAATTGTCGAGCGCTGCCTCAATCAGTGGCTGCATCACGAAGAAACGCGTCATTGGCCGTTGCCGATTTGCCCAATCGACGATCGCTGCCGCAAAGGCAGCCGTCCGGCGGTCGCGTCCATCGTCGAAAAGCTCGTCGATGAGCGCCGGATGCTGCCTCAGAAGCATTGCGAGTGGTCGTGGCCAGATACCGTTCGTATCGTCTTTCCAGAAAAGATAGCGCTCGCCGTTCGCGTCTAGGAAGAGGTGCGAATCGATCACGCCACCACTCATGAGTGGCTGGGTCGCATCAAACCCAAGCCCCGTCGTGTTCACCGGTTTGCCGGTGATTAGTGGAACGCCGTTGTCGATCCATGGGCCGAGTGGTGAAGGAGCCCGCGCAAGCCCGATGGCAAGCGCGTTCGTTCGCTGTCGAGCAGTAAATACGGTCCAATATTCGTCGCCGACCTTCGCCATCTCGGGCGCCCAGAAGTCCGCCGTGTTCCGTCCGGTCGCCGTCCACGAAGGCTCTTGGCCCGAAGGGAAGATGAAGCCTTTTGGCTCCCATTTTTTAAGATCGGCCGAGTGAAGTATGGGAAAGGCATCGGGTGCATCATTGGAGGTTGCGACGAGCCACCAGCCTTCGTCAGTCTTCAGAACCGCGGGATCGCCATAGCCAACGAGAATCCTCGGGTGGACATTCTCCGTCAGGAGCGGCCGCCACGGGAATGGCGCGGGCGGATAATCGGATGACCTTGTAAAAACGTGCGGAATACGCGTTCCAAAATCGCCCGCAAGCGCGCGGAAGAACAGGCTGAAATCCTGCTGCGTTGCAGTGGGGACTAGATAGGTTTGCGAGCGGCCGTCGGCGCCGATGTCGAAGCGGAAGCCGTCACCCTCGGAATGGGGAACGATGGTAAATTGCATGAAGGCGCCGACTTAGGGACGAGCGCCTTTCGTGAGAAGCCCCGATCACGTTCAAAAAGCGGCAATCCATCGGACGAAGACTCTTTTCGCGATTTTTTCTTCTTTTAAGGGCTAACGCTGCCGAAGCCGCTCAAGCAGCTCGACGCGCTGACGCTCATCCGGGATTTTCGAGGCAAGTCGCTGCTGAAGATCGTCGAGCGACTGGGCCTCGGCGCCTTCGCGCCTTGCAATGACCGTTGCAATCGGCCCCAGATAGTGCGTCAGGATCGAACCAAGGCGGTCAAGTTCAGCAGCATCGATGGAAAGTGGCGCGCCACTTGCGGGTATCTCGCCGCTTGGTTGCGCGGGTGCTGGCTGAACAACATTCGCTTGCGTCGATCTTGTGAAGCGCTCGCGATGCGGCCCCTCGGGGATGTGCTCGGAGAGACGACGGTAGAAATCATCGAGAGAACGGGCCTTGCGAGCTTCCTTGTCCACGACGATCGCCGCAACAGGTCCAAGAATGGCCGTCAGATCCTTCTTTGCCGCAATGATGATCTGCGGGTCGTGGATTCCCAGTGGACTCGCGCTGCCTTCGTCTCCCGTCGAGCTTACTGCTCCTGACGAAATCACCTCGACGCACTGCTGAAGGGCGCGCGTGTAGTCGACCGTTGCGTCGATTACCTGCATCCGAGCTATTCGCAATGGCAGCGTGCAGCGCTCGATCATGACCGGGAGCACGGACTTGCGATGATCGATTGCAAAGCTGATCTCGTCAGCAACATTGTCGGACGCGGCAGAACGGGGCGAGACGATAACGACCAGCCCCCGGCAATCGCGCACGGCCCGTTCAATCGCCCGGTCCCAATGCTCGCTCGGCCGGATGTCCAGTTGGTCGACCCAGATCGCCACTCCGTTGGCCCGAAGATCGCGTGCAAAGCGAAGTGCAAAATCCTGGTCGGCGCGCGAGTAGCTCAGGAAGTGAGCGCCCGCATCCCGCGCATTGCTCATTCCCCGAGCATCCTCATCGCTTCGACGAGGCTGCGATGCATGCGGTTGAACGAGGTCGCTAACCGCCCGATCTGATCACGTCCGGCATAGCGGTACTCGGGCGCATCGATCTTGCCCATGCTGACGGCGTCCGCACTTGCCGCGATTTTGTTCATCGGCCGAATGACGACGAAGTGAAGCAGGATATTGATGGACACGAAAAGAAGAACGAGGAAGAGCAGAAATGGTATCAGGAAAAGCCGCCTGATGTGCTCGGCGCGCAACGCCGATGCGGACATCGGAACCGAGACGATCTGCGCGCCAATTATCTCTTGGGGCTTCCATCCAAAGCCGTTCTGCGTTCCATAAAGTGCGATCATCGACTTTGGCGCATCGGCGGCCGTATCGTGGCATTCAAGGCATGCCGGCTTGTTCACGATCGGTCGCGCCAACTCGAGCATTGGCCCCGTCGCCGTCGAGCGCTCGAGCGAGATTTCCTTCTTTTCAGGATGGGACCGGAAATCATTGATGATGTCCGCTTCCCAGTCCGAGGCACGATCTTCCGGATTAGTCGGGTTCAAGGCTGCTTCGTGGTACATGAAATCCGGGAACTTGGCATGGATCACATCGAAATTGCGCTTCGCCGCATAGGCCGAGACGGACTGCGGATAGAAATGCTCGCCGATCTGCGGCTTGAGAATTGGCGCAATCTGCTCGGACGTATATTTGCGAGCGCCCGCCGCGCTCTCCATCATGATCCTTGAGCTTTGAAGGACTTCTTCGCGGGCAACGGCATTCACCAGAGGCTCGGCGGCGAGCGCAAACAATCCAAGACCGACCGCGGCGACCGCCAGCATTAGGAGGTTGAATTTCGCGCTTAATCCCACGCCCTGAATACCCCCCGTGAGTTGCGCCCAAAACGCGTGCGTACCTCGAGGATGCCAATCGAGCGCCTTCTGGTATGCACCGGCCATGATGCGACTGAACGCTTCTAATCGCAATGCCTCGCGAAGTTGGGCAGCCGAGAACCTGATTAGTAGTTCGCCAGTGGCGATTGATCGCACGGCGCCAGCGCGGCGCTAGCGGAAAGATCTGAAGCGACGCTGCTGCTTTACGCTTGCGTCTAGTGTCCCGAGAGCGCTGCTCCAGCGATCGCTAGCGGTTGCGCAAGTGCGTGTAGCGCCATTGCGCCAATGCCAAGCGCAAACATAACCAGCAGAACCGCGGTCCCGGCAAATTCGATCGCCCGCCCACGGCTTCGCGCATCGGTTCTTTGCGGCCGCGGTCGTCGACGCCGATCGATGAGAGCGCCGTCCGACGCCACCAAGCGCAGGCTGCCGGAGTTGCTGAGGGACATGATTTGCTCGACGGGGAGGCGTTCCTCGCTTTGCAGCCCAGCCCTGCTGCCGTCACGCCAAACAACGCGTGCGACGATCACGTGATCACCGCGATGGAGCTCCACCAAGCTTCCTTCGGGACCGGCGCGATGCGACTGGATCATGAGACCGCGCGACGAAATGTTGAGGATGCATGCATCGCTCCACTGCGTGCCGCTTCGGACACGCGCCTTGATCAGTACGCGCCGCCTCAATTCACGCGGGCGCTCGTTCCTGTTCCTCTTCGCGACGGCCATCCGGCGGGTGTAGCGTTTCCTCGATGTCGGACATCTAAACCATTGGTCCGTATCGGATTATTTGCCCTGTTCAGTCTCGTCCACGGAAGCTCAAGTCCCCCTCATGGGCGAATGGGTCGATCCCGAATTATGGGTTTTCTTCTGCCCGTGGACTCTCAACTCGAGATTGAACGCAACTGGCGTAACGCGGATTGCTATGCCGAACTGATCAATGCGGATCGGACATTGTTTGCCTGGGAGTGGCTGCGGCGCGATTGGGAGTATCGCGCAGCAGCACTCGACGCGTACGCCGGGCGGAAGAAGATGCGGGCAAGGCATTTCGGACTGGTGCGCTTCGAGCACCCCGATTTGCCTGTTCCGCGTGCGCGTCCT
>DASRBJ010000340.1:0-8724 GCA_035653695.1 Sphingomicrobium sp. | reverse complement strand
GTCGCACTTGAAGGACAAACCACCGTCAATCGGTGCATGGGTTCAAGCAGGTGCGGGCTCGCTGCTGCGAGCGCTTCCTGCATGGCGATGCGACCGGCGAGACGGAATGCCAGTTCCGAGCTGTCGACGCTGTGATAGCTCCCGTCCACTAGCGTCACCGCACAATCGACCACCTGGAACCCGAGCGGACCCTTTTGCATCGCTTCGACGACGCCTTCCTGGACGGCCGGAATCCACTGCTTTGGCACGGAACCACCGTGGATCCGCTCCTCGAACACGAAGCCGGAACCGCGAGGAAGAGGCTTCACCTCGATGATCACGTCACCAAACTGGCCATGGCCGCCAGACTGCTTCTTGTGACGGCCCTTCTGAGTCACTGCCTTTCGTATCGATTCACGATAACCAACGACGGGCGGGTGACTCTTAACTTCTACACCATAGCGTCGCTTCAGCTTTGCAATCACGGTGTTGAGGTGCTCGTCGTTCACTCCACGCAAGCGAATCTCGTGATTGGCATCGTCATGCTCGATGATGAGCGCAGCGTCTTCATCGCCAAGTCGCTGCAACGCGCCAGACAATTTGACGTCGTCCTTCCGGTCCGCAGGCTCGATCGCAATTGCGCAATTTCGTGCCGGATAGGCAATTTCGATCGTCGCGGGGACTTTGCCGCTGCTCAGCCACTGCCCAGCTTTCACCATGTCGATCTTGGCTACTGCAATGACGTCTCCTGCTGACGCCGCGTTGATCTTCTGAGTTTTTTCGCCTTGGACTTTGAAGAGCGAACCGACGCGCGCGTGCTCATTATTGCTCGTCTTGAGATCTGTTCCTTCCGTGATGCGCCCGCCGAGGCAACGGGCCATTGCCAGCCTGCCGATAGAGCCATGCAGGATCTTGAACACGTAGAATGAAGGGTCCGAAACACCAAGGCGGCTGGCGGTCGCTTCGGGAGCCGGGGATTCATGCCTAATCGCCTTCAACAGTCGACGAACTCCCCATGAGCTTGACGCTGACCCGAACAATACCGAAACGCCAAGATTGGCGCTTGTTTCGCGAGCAAGATCCTGAAGCACTTTCTCGCGCGTCGGCGGTTCGTCCATCAGCAGCTGTTCGAGTAGCTCGTCGTCATGGTCGGCAAGTTGCTCGAGCATGTGGGTTCGCGCTTCGTGTTCGCGCTCTTGAAGACTGGCCGGGATGTCGACGCGTTCCGATGCGGTTCCGGGGCGGTATCTGAACGCATATTCAAGCGCCAAATCAATGAACCCACTGACCTTTTCGCCATCCCAGATGGGCACCTGCCGCGCGATGAGCGGCGAAACGCTGATTGGCTGGAGCGCCGTGAGCAAATCGCGGATCCGCCCGTGGGCCTGATCGATGCGGTTGACGAATATGAGGTGGGGAATGCCAAGTTCGTCGAGCGCTCTAAGCGCGGGCGCGGCGAGCGGAGCGCGCCCGGCATCAGGGTCGACGACGACGATCGCGAGATCAGCAATCGCAAGGGCCTTTGCTCCGTCAGCGGCAAAGCCGATGGAGCCGGGCACATCGATGATGGCGAACGAATCGCCGAGATAATCAAAGTTGTAGAGATTGAGCTCCGTCGACCCGCCGCGTTGGCGCGCTTCCGGGCTTGAGTCGCCGATGCTGGAGCCATTGGCAGTCGATCCCAGCCGATCGGTTGCGCCGGCGGCAAACAGCATCGCTTCGGCAAGGCTCGTCTTTCCTGCGCCGGCGGGTCCCACCAGCGCGATTACTCTTGTGCCTTTGGCAGATTCTCCAGCCACGCGACTCTCCTTTCGTCCGGTTCACGGGCGCGCGAGTCGCATTTCAGAGGCGCTCGGGCGCCTTTCAGGAAACTCCCACCGTCCGCCTGTTTTTCGAGCTTGGCAAGAGGGGAACGGCTTCCACGCGGCATTGGTTACGCGGCCAAGGAGATCGAGGTGATGGCCAGTAATGTGCACCGCTTGTTGAACAATGGAGCTCGGCCAGGCAGCGCGGCCGAAACTCCCGCCGAGATCCCACCTCGTGGCTGGAAAGAGATTGCGGTCCGAACGTGGAAAGAGGGATCGAAGGACAATATCTCAATCGTTGCCGCTGGGGTCGCATTCTATGGCCTTCTCGCCATGGTCCCTCTCCTTGGCGCAACGGTGTTGACCTACGGGCTCGTCGCTAGTCCCGACACGGTGTTGCACAATGTGCAATCGCTGGCGAGCAGCCTCCCCAAGGACGTTGCCAAGCTTGTCGGCGACCAGTTGCTCAACGTTGTAAAAACCTCGGGCGGAAAAAAGGGTCTGGGACTACTGATCGCACTCGCAGTCGCGCTGTGGGGTGCACGCAACGCCGCAAGCTCGATGATTACAGCGCTCAACATCGCGTACGAGGAGCAAGAAAAACGGGGTTTCGTCAAAGTGACCTTGCTATCGCTCGCAATCACGTTCGCGGGCGTGGTGCTCGGGATGATCGGTGCCGTGGTGGTCGGGCTCATGGCAAAGATCCAGGCCTGGCTTCCGAGCCTTGGCTCGGTTGGCATCATCGCTGGCAGAGTGGTTGCTTATCTCATGCTTGGCGCGGTTGCTGCGGCCGCCGCTGCGACTCTTTACCGCTACGGACCCTCTCGGGCGAAGGCGAAATGGGAGTGGATCAGTCCGGGGTCAGTGTTCTTCGCGGTGGGCTGGGTCCTGCTGACCCTTGGCTTCGGCTTCTACGTTTCGCACTTTGGCAAGTATAACGTGACCTATGGATCGCTTGGCGGGGTGATCGTCTTTATTACATGGCTCTACCTGTCCGCCTTCATCCTGCTCTATGGTGCTGAATTCAATTCCGAGGTCGAGCAGCAGACTGCGAAGGACACGACCGATGATGCGAGCGCGAAACCGCTTGGAGACCGTGGCGCCTGGTCAGCAGACCATGTCGCTGGTGGCACGAAAAGTGGGGATTCTCGCGCAGCCCAGCTGTCCGACAAACAAGCGAGGGAGCCGTCCGATCTCAGATCAACTGCCCAACTTCCGCACGAGCATCCGTATCTCGTTGCAAGAGCAACGAACCGGGCGGGGTCCATTCTTGGAATGCAAAAAGTAGGAATGGTGTCGGCGGCGCTCTCGACTCTTGGCTTGTCGTTGTTGCGAAGACGTGGTCGCGAGGGGGCAGGGGCAGCATTGCTCGCGGGCGCGGTCGGACTGTCGCTGCTTAAGCGCAAAGGCTAGAGGCAGACGTTCGGCTGATGCTTGATCCGCAACCGGTCCAGGATCCCTTTGGCCATGCGGCGCGCTCGCCATTGCAGATGCCGCTTCGGGCATGGAAGGATATTCTCGAGCGCACGTACAAGCGGGTGTGGGACGACAATGTGGGGCTCGTTGCTGCCGGCGTCGCGTTTTACGGCTTCTTTGCACTTCTGTCGCTCCTCGGGCTCATCGTTCTCGTTTACGGTTTTGTCGCCGATCCGATGACGGTGATTGAGCACATGGAAGCGTTGACGGCCGTTCTTCCGACGGACGTTGCATTCATCATCGGCGATCAACTGATGAATGCCGTGCGAGCGTCACAGAAGACCAAGGGCCTCGGAATCCTGCTCGCTTTCCTCGTGGCGACATATGGCGGAACCAATGGTGCAACGTCGGTCATCACTGCCCTCAACATTGCCTACGAAGAAAAGGAAAAGCGAAGTCTCATCCGCTTCTATCTGCTTGCCGTCGGCATGACCTTCAGTGCACTTGTGGCGGCACTTGCGGCAATCGCGTCCACCGCAGCACTGGCTTTCCTGCAGCACCTCCTGCCGCAGGCTGCCCGCCCCTTGGTGCTCGCTGGCAAAATCGGCGGCTATCTCATGATCGTCCTGGTTGCCGCCGGGGTCGCCTCAACACTCTATCGCTTCGGCCCGTCTCGCGAACAGGCCAAGTGGAAATGGATCACGCCCGGAAGCCTGTTTGTTGCTTTGAGCTGGCTGTTCCTGACCTGGGCCTTTGGCATCTACGTCGGCCGTTTCACGAACTATCACGCGACCTACGGCTCGCTGGGTGCGGTCGTTGCCTTGCTGACGTGGATGTATCTTTCGGCTTATGCCTTCATCTTCGGCGCAGAGCTTAACAGCGAAATTGAGCATCAGACGGCTAGAGATAGCACCACCGGCTCGCCGAGACCTCTTGGCGAAAGAGGCGCATGGGCAGCCGACAATGTCGCAACCGACGATACGATCCAGGATCGGCCTGAGAAGCAACGCGAGGGCGAGCGTCTAACCGAGGCTTCGCCCAAGGTTGCCCAGGAGAGAGGATAGAGTGGTTGTTGGCCGACGGCGCGACTGACGAGCGCCTCAAGCCGCCGGAAGCAAGCGTCTTTCGCCCGCCAGCCGGAGCAGTGCCGCTTGAAGCTTCTCGAACGCACGAACCTCGATCTGCCGGATTCGCTCGCGGCTGACGCCGTACACCTGGCTCAATTCCTCCAGAGTCTTCGGTTCATCGGCGAGGCGTCGTTCCATGAGAATATGCTTTTCTCGGTCGTTGAGGCTTTCGAGCGCATTCATTAGCAGATCATGGCGGACTCGGCTTTCCTGGTCCTCCGCGATCCGCTCATCCTGGAGTGGCCCGTGGTCGACGAGGAAGTCCTGCCATTGATTCTCGGCTCCCTCATCACCTTTGAGCGGTGCATTGAGGCTGGTGTCTCCTCCCATCGCCATGCGACGGTTCATTGAGACGACCTCTTCCTCGCTGACGCCAAGGTCGGTTGCGATCTTAGCGACGTCCTGCGGCTTGAGGTCGCCCTCTTCGAACGCGTCGATCTGGTTCTTCATTCGTCGCAGGTTGAAGAACAATTTTTTCTGGGCGGCCGTGGTGCCCATTTTGACGAGGCTCCACGAGCGCAGGATGAATTCCTGGATCGAGGCGCGGATCCACCACATTGCGTAGGTAGCAAGCCGAAATCCGCGATCGGGCTCAAACTTCTTGACGCCCTGCATGAGCCCAATATTGCCCTCGCTGATGAGCTCGCTCACGGGCAACCCATAGCCTCGGTAGCCCATCGCAATCTTGGCGACGAGCCGGAGGTGCGAGTTAACCAGTTTCGCCGCAGCTTCCGTGTCGCCATGCTCGCGCCAGCGCTTGGCGAGCATATATTCTTCCTCGGGGCTGAGGATCGGGAATTTCTTGATTTCCGAAAGATACCGGTTGAGGCCGGCCTCCCCACCGGATGCGGGGAGTGAGACGATCCCTTTTGCTTCAGCCATGTCTAACGTCTTCTCCCTTTTGCGAGGGGTGACCGTAAAGCCGCCCCAAACGAGTCATTAGCTATACACCAAGTGCGTTGAACAGTTCCTGCATGTCCGGCGGCATGGGACTTGAGAACGATAGCCTGTGCTTCGTTACGGGATGGGTGAACCCAAGTTGCGCGGCGTGCAGTGCCTGTCGATGAAATCCAATTTCCTTCAGCAGTTTGACGTGCGTCTTTCCTGTTCGGCCATACACCGGATCGCCAACGAGCGGATGGCCGATGGAAGCCATGTGGACGCGTACCTGATGCGTTCTCCCGGTCTCGAGCCGGCATTCAATGAGCGCCGCGTCGCGAAGCACCTCGAGCTTGCGCCAGTGCGTTACTGCGCGTTTGCCTCGCCCATCGGCGACTATTGCTATCTTCTTGCGGTTGGCGGCCGAGCGGGCAAGTGGCGCGTCGATGACGCCGCCGCTCGACGCTGGAACTCGCGTAACAATCGCCAGATAGCGCCGCTCGATCGAATGGGCGGCAAATTGTTTCGCAAGACCTTCATGCGCAACGTCCGTCTTCGCAACCACCAAAAGCCCGGACGTGTCCTTGTCGATCCGGTGAACGATACCCGGTCGTGCGACCCCGCCGATCCCCGACAGCGAACCTTGGCAATGATGGAGCAAGGCATTCACCAAGGTGCCGTCTAGGTTGCCGGCCGCCGGGTGAACCACCAGTCCAGCAGGCTTGTCCACGACGAGCAAATGGTCGTCCTCGAAGGCAATCTCCAGCGGGATGTCCTGCGGAGCATTATGGCAGGGCTCCGCATTCGGCACCGCAACTTGGAAGGCTTCCTCGCCGCGAACCTTCGTTGCCGGATCGCGAACGGTCTCGCCCGAACCTTGAACCGCCCCGCTCCGGATTAGAGTCTTTAGACGTTCACGAGAAAGAGTTGGAACGGCGGACGCCAGTGCCCGGTCGAGACGCCAACCCGCATGGGTGGCGTCCAGGCGCACATCGATCGTCTGAATTTCCCCCATTCCTCGTGGATATGGGTACGAGTCCGAAACTCTTCAATGTCGCCGCTTGCGTGACTTCAAACTCTGTCCCATCAACATCTTGCGATGAATCCAATCGATTTAGCCAGTTTGCTGTGTTCGCGGCTTTGCCACGACCTCATGTCCCCCGTCGGCGCGCTTAACAATGGTGTCGAATTGCTTGCCGACGAGACGGACCCCGATATGCGCGAACGGTGCCTTGAACTGCTCGCGGAAAGCGCTCGAGCTTCGGCGAACAAGCTCAAGTTCTTCCGACTGGCCTTTGGAGCAGCAGGTGGGTTTGGCGAGGAGATAGATACGCTCGAGGCGCAAATTGCGCTTGAGGGTCTTTTTGGATCGGAACGGCGGATCGAGCTTGCGTGGATGGTGAGCAGCGAGAGGCTCCCCAAGAACGCAGTGAAGCTTCTACTCAATCTCGCAATGGTTGCCGGCGATGCACTCGTCCGAGGCGGGCAGTTGCACGTCGGTGCGGAAAGGCGAGATCAGGAGATCGAGCTTGCCGTTCGAGCCGAAGGACCGCGCATCCTCCTTGATCCAGTGCTTCGGGAAACACTCGTGACGGGAGGCACTGGCGAAATCGAACCGCGCGCGGCAGGAGCTTGGCTCGCTCACCAGCTCGTTGCCGACGCCGGAGGCTCGATTCAGCTATCGGATCCGTCCAGCGACGCCCTTCTTATTGGAGCAAGCCTTCCCAGGAACGGATAACGCGCCATTAACACCTCCTCGGCATAAGGCTCGCAAAGCAGCGCTGAGGGCCGGTTCGCCGATGGACGACTTGATTGCGGAATTCGTAGCGGAATGCCGCGAAATGCTCGAAGCTCTTGGTGGAGAGATCGTCGCTTGGGAAGCGCAGCCAGACGACAAGGCGCGGCTCGACAGCATTTTCCGCTTCGTCCACACCGTAAAGGGAAATTGCGGTTTCTTCGACTTCCCGCGCCTTGAAGCGCTGAGCCATGCCGCCGAGGATGCACTGGCGGACGTCCGCGCTGGCCGGCGATACCCGGACGGTGCCCTGGTCAGTGCGGTTCTCGCAATCATCGATCGCATCGGCGAGATGGTTGCCGCAATCGAGGCGAACGAGGATATGCCGGCCGGCGACGACAGCGCGCTAATTCATGCGCTCGAGCCGGGCTCAGACGGCAATGCGGCGCCGGCTGCAGTGCCGCTTCAGGACGGTGGGATTCGCTCTTCGGCGGCACCTCGGACGATCCGCCTATCCGTTGAGCTCCTCGACCGAGTCATGAGCACTGTTTCGGACATGGTCCTCGCTCGCAACGAACTCGCCCGGCGACTAAGAGAATCGTCATCCGACGTGTTTGTCGACGGTGCGTTCGAGCGACTTTCGTCAATCATCGCCGAGATGCGTGATGCGATCACCCGAACACGCATGCAGCGGATTGAGAATCTCTTCGTCGCGCTGCCACGCATGGTGCGCGACCTGTCGGCCGAGCTTGGTAAGCAGGTGCTGGTCGACGTTGACGGCGGCGACGTTGAGCTCGACCGTGAGATGATCGAGATGATCCGCGATCCACTTACCCACATCATTCGCAACGCAGTCGATCATGGAATCGAAATGCCAACCGAACGCTTGCGCGCGGGCAAACGCGAAATTGGAGTTCTGTCCGTTTCGGCCCGTCAATCGGGTAACCAGATACTGATCGATATTCATGATGATGGACGCGGAATCGACGGCAAGAAGCTCGTTGAAAAAGCCGTCGCGAACGGCCTCCTCAGCAAGGAAGATGCGCTGCAGCTAAGCGCGCGTGACAAGCTCGCGCTGATCTTTGAACCGGGCCTTTCAACAGCCAAGGAGGTGACGGCGATCTCGGGCCGCGGTGTCGGCATGGATGTCGTCCGTTCAAACGTCGAGCGAATCGGTGGCATCGTCGAGGTCGACAGCAAGTTGGGAGAGGGGACGCGTATGACCTTGCGCGTGCCGCTTACTCTTACGATCATTCCAGCGCTCACGGTGTCGGTCGCCGGTCAGCATTTTGCAATCCCGCGTTCAGCGATCGAGGAAATCGTCCGCGCGAACGGCGAAAGCGTCACGCTGGAGCATGTCGGCGGTGCCGGTGTTGCGACGATAAGGGGCCGCCGGGTCCCGGAAGTCTCGCTTGCAAGCGTTCTTGGGCTGCCGGACACAATGGGTGCGAGCGATCGGACGTTGATCGTTCTTCGGCCTGCGGGCGGCGACGTTTACGCGCTCTCCGTCGATCGCATCCATGACCATGAAGAGCTCGTCGTAAAGCCCGCGGCGCCCGCCGTAATGGCAACTGGGCTATATGCTGGAACCACGCTCGCCGATGATGGGAGCCCGATACTCTTGATGGATCCAGCGGGCATCGCCGAGGTTGGCGGCGTCAAACTTGAAAATCTCGAAAAGGCCGCGCGCATCGCGCAAATGCCCACGAGCGAAGCTGCGCGGGCAACGCCGGTTCTGCTCTTCCGCGGTCTCGATGGCGGCCGTCGTGCGTTGCGCCTCGCC
>DASRBJ010000339.1:0-8704 GCA_035653695.1 Sphingomicrobium sp. | reverse complement strand
CTCAGCTTGCGGCGTGCGACATGTACGATGGAGAAGTGCCCGGCGCTGGAATCATTGCCGGGGTCGGCAAGGTTTCCGGGAGGCAGGTCCTGATCGTATCGAACGACGCGACGGTAAAGGGCGGCACCTATTATCCGATGACCGTCAAGAAGCATTTGCGGGCGCAAGAGATCGCCGAGCAGAACCGTTTGCCGTGCATCTATCTCGTCGATAGTGGTGGCGCTAATCTGCCGCACCAGGCCGATGTCTTTCCAGACCGTGACCATTTCGGCCGCATTTTTTTCAACCAGGCGCAGATGAGCGCGAAAGGCATCGCTCAGATTGCCTGCGTTATGGGCAGTTGTACTGCAGGAGGGGCGTACGTCCCCGCGATGAGCGACGAGAGCGTGATCGTTCGCAATCAGGGCACGATCTTCCTTGGTGGGCCGCCGCTAGTGAAGGCGGCGACCGGCGAAGAGATCAGCGCCGAAGAACTTGGTGGCGGCGATCTCCACGCGAAGAAGAGCGGTGTCGTTGATCATCTTGCAGAAAATGACGACCATGCGCTCGCGATCGTTCGCGACATCGTCTCGACCCTTCAACCCGAAGCGGGCGCCGGCATTGAACTGCGCGAACCGAGACCACCAGCATTTGATGCCGACGAGTTGTACGGAATCATACCCAAGGACGTTCGAGCACCCTATGACGTGCACGAAGTCATCGCGCGGATCGTTGATGCCTCCGAGTTTCACGAGTTCAAGCCGCAATACGGTGGAACACTCGTGTGCGGCTTCGCCCATATCTGGGGGATTCCAGTGGCAATTCTTGCGAACAACGGCGTCCTCTTCAGCGAAAGCGCTGTCAAAGGTGCGCACTTCATCGAGCTCGCCTGCCAAAGGCGAACGCCGCTGCTCTTCCTTCAGAACATTTCGGGTTTCATGGTCGGCGGCAAGTATGAAGCGGAAGGCATTGCCAAGCATGGCGCGAAGCTCGTGACGGCAGTTGCGACCGCGAGCGTTCCCAAAATCACCGTTCTCATCGGCGGAAGCTTCGGTGCCGGCAATTATGGAATGTCGGGTCGTGCTTACTCGCCGCGCTTCCTCTTCACCTGGCCCAACTCCAGGATCAGTGTCATGGGCGGCGAACAAGCCGCGAGCGTGCTTGCGACCGTTCACCGCAACGCTGACAAGTGGACGCCGGCGGAAGCAGAGGATTTCAAGGCACCGATCCGGCAGCTCTACGAAGAGGAAGGCAATCCCTGGCACGCGACGGCGCGGCTGTGGGATGATGGAATTATCGACCCGGTTCAGACGCGCGATGTGCTTGGCCTCGCCTTTGCCGCAACATTGAATGCTCCAATAGCTGAGCACCCCCAATTTGGCGTCTTTAGGATGTGAACGATCGATGCGAAACGACTGGACGCGCGACGAGATCGCCGGTCTCTTCAACCTACCTTTCACGGAACTGATCTTCCAGGCCGCCGAAATCCACCGGCAGAATCATTCGCCTGTTGGAGTTCAGCTCTGCACCCTGTTGTCTATCAAGACCGGCGGCTGTCCGGAAGATTGTGGCTATTGTTCGCAGTCCGCGCATGCGCAAACCGGCCTCAAGGCCGAGAAGCTGATGGACATTGACGCCGTCATTTCCGCCGCGCGCAAAGCCAAGGAAGATGGTTCGCAGCGATTTTGCATGGGGGCTGCGTGGCGCTCACCCAAGGACCGCGACATCCCTTCACTCGCGAGGATGATCCGCGAAGTGAAGGCACTCGGTCTTGAAACGTGCATGACGCTAGGAATGCTGAGCCGCGAGCAGGCTGTCGCACTGAAGAGCGCCGGCCTCGATTATTATAATCACAACATCGACACCGCGCCGGAGCATTATGGTGCGATCATTACCACCCGAACCTTCGAGGATCGGCTCGACACCCTTGAAGAAGTGCGAAACGCTGGAATCGCGGTCTGCTGCGGCGGCATAGTGGGCATGGGTGAGAGCCGAGCCGACCGAGTGGGGTTCATCCATGCGCTCGCGACATTGCCCAGGCATCCCGAAAGCGTGCCCATCAATGCGCTCGTTCCAATCAAGGGCACCGCTCTTGGTGATATGCTCCATGGTGTGAAGATGATCGATGACATCGAGTTCGTCCGGACGGTCGCCGTTGCGAGGATCACCATGCCAAAGTCGATGGTTCGTTTGTCGGCGGGTCGCGAAGCGATGGCGGAAGCGACGCAGGCGCTCTGCTTCCTTGCGGGCGCCAACAGTATTTTCACCGGCGACAAGCTCCTAACCGCGGCAAATGCCGGCGATGACAAGGATGCAGCCCTTTTTGCCAAGCTCGGGCTAGTACCGCTTGAAGCGGAAGAGCCGATGCGAGTTGAGGCCGCATGAGGGATGCTATCGGCTTGCTCGCCGCCCATGGCAGCGGACGAGGTTTGGAGTCTGCTTCGCGGCGTTTTCCGGCGTTCGGTGCTGCGGCAATGCAGCAGCCTGCCGGCGGCCTTTCGGGCAAGGGTAAGCGAGCTCGATCGTGCTTCCATGAACGCGTCACCGGTTGCAGGCGCATATGATCAAGTCGTTGCTAATCGCGAACCGCGGGGAGATCGCTTGTCGCGTGATCCGGACCGCGAGACGTCTTGGGATCCGAACGATTGCGGTCCATTCCGATGCCGACGCAAGGGCGCTTCACGTCAAAATGGCGGACGAAGCCGTGCATATCGGCCCGAGCCCGGTGCGCGATTCATACCTTCGCGGCGAGGTCATCATTGATGCGGCGAAAAGGACAAGCGCCGAAGCAATTCATCCAGGCTACGGCTTTCTCTCGGAGAATGCGGAGTTTGCACAGGCTGTAATCGACGCCGGGCTGATCTGGGTTGGACCCAAGCCCGAAAGCATTCGCGCAATGGGTCTAAAGGACGCAGCCAAAAAGCTCATGGCCGAGGCCGGAGTCCCAGTTACTCCGGGCTATCTTGGCGACGACCAGGACCCAGCACGATTGAAGGCCGAATCTGCTGTGATTGGATATCCGGTCCTGATCAAGGCCGTCGCCGGAGGTGGCGGAAAGGGGATGCGGCGTGTTGACGCACCCGAACAGTTTGCCGATGCTCTCGACAGCGCAAAGCGCGAGGCAGCCAACGCGTTCGGCGACGATCGCGTGTTGATCGAGAAATATGTCCAGTCGCCGCGCCACATCGAAGTTCAGGTATTCGGCGATCGGTTGGGAAACGTCGTCCATTTGTTCGAGCGTGATTGCTCGCTTCAGAGGCGCCACCAGAAAGTTATCGAGGAAGCGCCGGCGCCAGGCATGGATCCGAGGACTCGCGAGGCAGTCTGCGCCGCCGCCGTTCGTGCGGCCAAAGCGGTCAATTACGAAGGCGCGGGCACCGTCGAGTTCATCGCCGATGCATCACAAGGACTCAGCGCCGATCGCATCTGGTTCATGGAAATGAACACGCGGCTGCAGGTCGAGCATCCAGTCACCGAGGAAATCTCCGGCCAGGACCTCGTCGAATGGCAATTGCGCGTCGCATCGGGTGAGCCGCTGCCCAAGCGCCAGGACGAACTGCGAATTGCCGGCCATGCAATCGAGGCACGGCTTTACGCGGAGGACCCTGCCAAAGGCTTTCTTCCGAGCGTTGGAAAGCTCGAGCATTTCGATCTTGGAAACGAGGGGCGCATCGAGACTGGAGTCGAAGAAGGCGACGCGATTTCGCCATTCTACGACCCGATGATTGCCAAGCTGGTGAGTCGTGGCAGAGATCGGGAAGAAGCGATCGGTGAACTTGCCTCAATGCTAAATGGCGTCGAAGTCTGGCCGGTGAGGACGAACGCCAGCTTCCTTTACCGCGCTGTCCGCCACCCCGAGTTCGGACTGGGTGCGGTCGATACCGGCTTCATCGAGCGCCACCTCTCCAATCTCGTCGACGATGGAGAACCCGGGGAGGACGTGTGGCGCGGCGCCGCGACGGTTGCTCTTGCCTCGGAAGACGACGATGAGCCGTTCAGTGTGCTTCAGGGATTTCGGCTCAATGCGCTGCCGGACCTTGGTCTTACGCTGCACAGGGGCGGCAGCGTGCGGAAAGTGTTGCTTGGCGACGGCGATGTCGCGGAGCTTTCGGGCTTTCGTGAGGACGAGCGTCTGATCGTTTTCACGCAAGGCCAATCGTTCGAATTTGCACTGATGTCGCGTGGCACCGGCGCCAGCCACGGTATCCATGATGGCGAGATCGAGGCGCCGATGCCCGGAAAGGTCACGGCAGTCGAAGTTTCCGCCGGCGACAAGGTTTCCAAAGGGCAACGTTTGCTAACCCTCGAAGCAATGAAGATGGAACACGCGCTGACGGCACCTTTTGACGGTACGGTGGTCGAAGTTGGTGCGGTTGCGGGAGCCCAGGTGACGGAGGGTCAGATGCTTGCGAAGGTTGCGGCGCAAAGCGACGTTTAAGCTCTTCTTAGCGGCTCCGGTTTAATCGTTCAGCATGCTGAAGTTCGTGATCGGTCCGATACTGGTTGGCGGCGGCTGGGCTGCGGGCAGCTATTATGGCGCGGATGCCGAGCAACTCGTCCACAAGAGCCCGGCTCAAAGCTACGCCGCAATCGAACAGGCGCTGGGAAGCATGAAGACGAGTGGGATGACGTCCTTCGAGGGTGGGACGCCAGAGCAATACGAGATCAAGGTTGATCGCACGCTCGACGAGAAGCTCATCGTCACCTTGTTCTTCAATGGCCGACAAGGCGCCGAGGCTCAAATGGATTTCGTCCCGGAAGACGGCGGGAAGAGCACGGTCATCAAGGCACATATCCATGCCGACCGGTCCGTCCTAAGGACCGCGCTTGCGGGTACCGACAAGGCGCGTCTCGCCTATGCGCCCGATTGGATGTTGAACCTCAGTTTCAAGCCGCTCCTGCAGCAAGTCGCAGCCCAGATCGAGCAGGGACAAGCAGCCCGCATCGACGGGCTGTCCGAAGCGGATGCCGAGGCTCAATGGGAGGCAAACCTGACCGAGGAACAGCGCGATGATGTCGCGCGGTGGCGGCAGTCGGAAGCAACCCAGCCTGCGGTCGATCCCGATGCTGCCGCGCGCAATTACATGGGACCTCCGAGCAACTAGCTTCCGGCCCTCAAGTCGACGCGCGCAACAAGACGACGGCCCTGCCAAACTTCGCATTCGGAGCCGTCAAACTTCAGTCTTGCGGCCTCGACTGCGGCCTCGTCGTCATCCGCTTCAATCCATTCGGCGGACGCGACCTTATTGACCCCATCGAGGCAATAGAGCCTGTAACCTGCCAATGCTCGAACCCAATTTCTAATGTCGCAAAAGCGACAGCTTTCGGCTTCGTAACGACGATCGGTCAAATCGGTTTCATGAGCGGATGAAAGCTGAGCATCACCTCTACATCTCGCTTCAACGTTCGGCCTCCGAAACGTTGGAAACGGCCTTGGAAGGAAACGCGTTTTCCGAAAATTGCGCGCGTTAGGTTGCGCAACTTGCGCCGAAGTAGTGGCGGCGCTTCAACAAGAGCCCGCGAAGACAATGAACGACAAGCCTATCGTTTATGACGATCCGAGCGTCGTGCGTGCGATCGACGGATGCGTCCACATGGAAGGACCCGATGATGTCGATGTCCTTCTTTCTCCGGACGCCGCGGAAGAGACATCGGACCGCCTCCTGGCCGAGAGCTTGAATGCACGCGGTCAGCGACGGCTGCAGCGCTATCCGCACCAGCCCAAGAAATAGGAACAGTCGCGAGGTCGGCTCGTGTTTCGTCGCGATTGAGGTCCGCGAACAACGCAAAAAATTGGCGATGCGGGACGCGTCCGGTGCGCCGCGTGCCCAAACCTTCTCCTTCGGTAACTTGTGCCAAAAGTCCATGCGCGTAGAAGGTGATGACGGGACCCGCCCGGGGGCACCGCGCCCCGTTATGCGACGCGAGGGCGGGTCTCATCCCTTCCCTACCTGTGGTTCCGGCTGTCCCTTGCGCCGGTTATTTCGCTGCGATCAGGTCCTGGCCGTCGGTGACTAGTCGCCGGATCCGCTTGGGTCTTTTCGGCTCGGCAGAAACGACAACTGGCTTCACCGATGCACGATCAAGCAACGGTTTGAGATAGTGGCCGGTGGAAGATTGCGCCGATTTGACGATCTCCTCGGGCGGGCCTTCGGCGATGATCCGGCCGCCATTCACACCGCCGCCCGGGCCGAGGTCCAACACCCAGTCCGCGGTCTTGATGACATCGAGATTGTGCTCGATGACGACAACGGTATTTCCCTGGTCCGCCAAGCGGTGAAGAACTTCGAGTAGCTTTCGAACGTCTTCGAAGTGGAGACCAGTGGTTGGCTCGTCCAGGATGTAGAGCGTCTTGCCAGTCGCTCGGCGCGACAGCTCTTTGGCGAGCTTGACGCGCTGCGCCTCGCCGCCGCTCAAGGTCGTTGCCGGCTGGCCAACTTTCACATAACCGAGCCCGACTTCCTTCAGCATCTCCATCTTGTCACGAATTGCCGGAACCGCCTTGAAGAAGTCGGCGGCATCCTCGACGGTCATGTCGAGAACATCGGCTATCGACTTGCCTTTGAATCTTACCTCGAGAGTTTCGCGATTGTACCGAGCGCCGTGGCACACGTCACAGGTGACATAGACATCGGGCAGGAAATGCATCTCGATCTTGATAAGACCATCACCCTGGCACGCCTCGCAGCGACCACCCTTTACATTGAAACTGAACCGGCCGGGCTTGTAGCCGCGCGCCTGCGCCTCGGGCAGACCGGCGAACCAGTCGCGAATTTGCGTAAAGGCTCCCGTGTACGTCGCGGGATTAGAACGGGGAGTGCGGCCGATCGGCGACTGGTCGATGTCGATGACCTTGTCGAGATGTTCGAGGCCGGAGATCTTTTGGCACGGCCCACAGGGGATTCGTGCACCGTTCAGTGCACGCGCGGCACCGGCGTACAGCGTGTCGATGGTGAGGCTGGACTTGCCTGAGCCACTGACGCCGGTGACGCAGGTGAAGGTTCCAAGAGGGAACACCGCCGTGACATTCTGGAGATTGTTCGCGGTTGCGCCCTGCACCACAAGTGTCTTGCCATTGCCTCGTCGGCGCTTGGTGGGAAGCGGAATTTCGCGGCGTCCCGACAGGTAATCCGCCGTGAGACTGCCCTCGCAGCTGAGCAGTCCCTCAAGGTCGCCGGAATAAATGACTTCGCCACCGTGGACGCCGGCGCCGGGTCCCATGTCGATGACCTGGTCGGCCGATCGTATCGCATCCTCATCGTGCTCGACGACCAGAACGGTGTTACCGAGGCCACGCAGCCGCTTCAGCGTTTCGAGAAGACGATCATTGTCCTTCTGGTGAAGCCCGATCGATGGCTCGTCGAGGACATAGAGAACCCCGGAAAGTCCCGAGCCGATTTGACTTGCGAGCCGGATTCGCTGGCTTTCGCCGCCGCTCAATGTGCCGCTCGTCCGATCGAGGTGGAGATAGTCAAGTCCGACATTATGAAGGAACCCGAGCCGCTCATTGATCTCTTTCAAGATCGCTCGAGCAATCTCGCGCTGGGTCGGGGTAAGCTTTTCGGCAAGGGCACCGAACCAGGCATGCGCGTCGGCGACACTGCGCCGCGTCGACATGCTGATATCCTCGCCGGCAATCTTCACGCTCAGCGCCTCGGGCTTCAGTCGCGCGCCGTGGCAAACTTCGCACGGCCGGCTCGCCTGGTATCGCGCCAATTCCTCGCGCATCCACGCAGATTCAGTCTGCAGCATGCGCCGGTTAAGGTTGCCGATCACGCCCTCAAACGGCTTCTTCACCTCGTAGCTGCGTTTGCCATCGATGAACCGAAGCGTGACCGGCTTGCCGCCGGTCCCATGAAGAATGACGTTGCGCGCTTCCTCGGGAAGATCCGTCCAGGGCGTATCAAGGTCGAAATCGTAAGCGCGGGCAAGACTTGCAAGCACCTGCATGTAGTAGGGGCTCGGCGGGTTCGACTTCGCCCAAGGAACGACCGCGCCTTTCTTGATTGACAGTGCGTGGTTCGGAACGACGAGGTCTTCGTCGAATACGAGCTTCTCCCCAAGGCCATCGCAGGCAGGGCAGGCGCCCTGCGGCGCGTTGAACGAGAAGAGCCGAGGCTCGATCTCCGCGATCGTGAAGCCGGAGACCGGGCAAGCAAACTTCTCGGAGAATGTAATTCGGCCCTCAGGAGCATTGGTTGCGAGCACGTTTCGTTCCGCCGCCCTTTGCAAGGCGGCTGAAGCACCGGTGCGTTCCGCTCCAGGCTGTTCGCGGGCCGGATCTGCTGGGTCGAGATAGGCGAGCCCGTCAGCGAGTTTCAGCGCCGTCTCGAAGCTGTCCGCGAGCCGTGCTTCGATTCCCTCGCGAACCACGATCCGGTCGACGACTACCTCGATGTCATGCTTGTACTTTTTGTCGAGTGCCGGAGCATCTTCGATCGCGTAAAATACGCCATCGATCCGAACGCGGGTAAATCCCGCTTTCTGCCATTCGGCGAGTTCCTTGCGATACTCGCCTTTGCGACCTCGGACCACCGGAGCGAGAAGATAATGTCGGCTGCCTTCGGGAAGAGCCATTGTCCGATCGACCATCTGGCTGACAGTCTGGGCCGAAATTGGCTCGCCGGTCGCCGGTGAATAGGAAATTCCGACACGCGCCCAAAGGAGGCGCATATAATCGTATATTTCCGTAACCGTCGCGACCGTTGAGCGCGGATTGCGGCTC
>DASRBJ010000338.1:0-2619 GCA_035653695.1 Sphingomicrobium sp. | reverse complement strand
CTCCCGGGTGCGACAGCTTCAAGAGGTCGATTCCGTCGAGGAAAGCGGAGACTACCCGCGTGCCGAGCAGCTCGACCTGCCGCGCAAACAGCAGGTCCCAGACGGCATGGTCGTCCTCGCTGAACGAATCCCAGTTCTGGGGGACGACATAGGCCTCCCAATTCCTCCCTGCCGCCGCAGGCGGTGGGGAGGGGAACCGTCCCGAGGACGGTGGAGGGGCCAAGTCTTCAATCTTGCCAAACATCTGTGGTCCTTCCCTGGGCAACAAAAAACCCGCCGAGCTGGCGCTGGCGGGTTGGAGGCTGTCGAACTGTCGCTTAGGCGCGCGTCAGCTCGTTCCAGCCTCCTTCGGGTAATAATAGCTCGCCGGCGCGGCCGCAGCGGCGCGGGTCAATGCAGCAAGGGCGAGCAGTTTCTTCATCGTGAGCGGCTTATTCCATGTCCGGACTGAACGATCAATGGCCCGAAAAGGATGCGTCACATCGCGTTTCCGACGTTGTTGTACATCGTGTTGATCTTGTTGCCGAGATTGTTGAACGCGCCGATCGCGGCAATCGAGATCAACGTCGCGACCAGCGCATATTCGATCGCGGTGGCGCCCTTCTCGCAGCGAAGGAGCTTCGTCAGTCCACGCATACCCCACTCCTTGGTAAACAAGGATCGCGCCCTTTCCGCCGGCGCTTGAGCGCTTGTCCTCTCGCCACGCCTGCCAAATCACTTCGAATGGTGGTTAACGCGGCGGTCTCAGGTTCCCGCCATCGCACGCCGGCTAAGCCACTGGAGCGCCAGCATTTCACCTCGGCAGCCGATGCGCGGACGGATATGATCGCCCCTGGATCGAAAGGACCAGGGGAGGGTTCGATGTTCGACCAGACGCTTGGGGGAAGCCTCCGTAATCTTGCTATTGGATTGGTGCTGACGGTGGGGGTCGTCGGCGCGGCGTTCGCGCTCGCTTTCTACTGACGACTGTTCGGCCATCAGCCGGCTGAAAGCAGGCGGTTGATCGCTCCTGCGAGCTCGATGTCGCGATCGGTGACTCCGCCGGCATCATGGCTGGTCAGCCGGAAGTCGACCCGATTCCACACGTTGGTGAATTCGGGATGGTGATCCTGCTTCTCGGCGTAAAGTGCGACGCGGGTCAGGAAACCGAACGCCTCGCTGAAATCCTTGAACTTCAGGGTGCGGACCATCGCTTTGCCGTCGTGCTCCATCGTCCAGCCGTCCGGAATGTCCATGGCGATTCTCCTGTCCTACAGGCGGTCGTCGCGCTTATGGCCAATTCTTGCATCGGGGAAAGGGGTCCAAATCCTACGAAGTGGAAGAAGTGGAAGGACCCCCGTTTTCACCCGTTCGCCTTCCACTTCGGTAGCCTTGAAATAGCGGCGATGCGGGCGCAGTTGGGCCGCGAAGGAGATTTCCATGGCTACGCAAGTCGCCGACCAGACCAGCATTCTAGGGCTCGAAAACCCGATGGGTACCGACGGGTTCGAGTTCGTCGAATATACCGCGCCCGACATTGAGCTGCTGCGCTCGCTGTTCACCAAAATGGGCTTCCCCGAGGTCGCTCGCCACAAGAGCAAGAACGTCACGCTGCACAAGCAGGCCGACTGCAATTTCATCATCAACGCCGAGCCTGGTTCGTATGCCGAGCAATATGCGAAGGACCACGGCCCGAGCGCCTGCGCCATGGCTTTCCGCGTCAAGGACGCGAAAGCCGCGCACGAGCGCGCCCTGAGCCTCGGCGCAACCAATGTCGAGGTGAAAAAGGGTGCCGGAGAGCTCGACATCCCGGCTATCGAGGGCATCGGCGGATCGCGGCTGTTCTTCGTCGACCGCTACGGCAGCAACGGCTCGATCTACGAGGTCGACTTCAACTTCCATCCCGACTGGCGGGAGCGGATGGCCGAGGCGGATTCGAAGCTCACCTATATCGACCATCTGACGCACAACGTGAACCGTGGCCGGATGGCGGTCTGGGCGGATTTCTACGAGCGGCTCTTCAACTTCCGAGAGATTCGTTACTTCGACATCGAAGGGAAGCAGACCGGCCTCTTCTCCAAGGCGATGACTTCGCCCTGCGGCAAGATTCGAATCCCGCTGAACGAGAGCCAGGACGACAAAAGCCAGATCGAGGAGTTCCTCCGCGAGTATAAGGGCGAGGGCATCCAGCACATCGCGCTCGGCACCTCGAACATTTACGAGGCGGTGGACATCATCAGAGCACGCGGCATTCCGTTCCAGGACACGCCCGATACCTATTACGAGCTGCTTCCCGAGCGCATCAAAGGCCACCAGGAGAGCATTCCCGAGCTCGAGAAGCGGCGGATCCTGATGGACGGCGCGCCGACCGAGGGCCAGGGCCTGCTGCTGCAGATCTTCACCCAGAACGTTATCGGCCCGATCTTCTTCGAGATCATCCAGCGCAAGGGCAACGAAGGCTTCGGCGAGGGCAATTTCAAGGCATTGTTCGAGAGCATCGAGCTCGATCAGATGCGCAGGGGCGTCCTCTGACCGAAGCCTACATTTGCGACTATGTCCGCACGCCGATCGGCCGCTACGGCGGAGCGCTGGCGCATGTCCGGGCCGACGATCTTGCCGCAATTCCGATCAAGGCGCTGA
>DASRBJ010000337.1:0-7277 GCA_035653695.1 Sphingomicrobium sp. | reverse complement strand
TTCGTTGGTCGCTTGCCCATGGCGTCCTTCGCTTCCACTGGGAGGAAAGCGGCGGTCCAAGGGTTACGCCGCCGACGAAGAAGGGCTTCGGAAGCCGATTGCTCGAACGCCTCCTCGTTCGCGACCTTAGTGGAAACATCGAGCTCAATTACGACCCCGATGGGCTTCAGTTCAGCATTGCTGCGGCCCTCTAAGCCTCTCTTTGTGGGTTGAGGCGGGCATTGCTGTTCTCCTGACTTGGTCATAAGCCAACGAGCATCCGGGCGCCGAATTTGCCGCTGTTGCGCCCCTTTCCCGGCAACTTAGCGGCAGCGGAGCGCAACGTGGCGAAGACGGAATCGGTAGCGCCTATTGGGATTGAGGGGCTCGACGACATACTCGCTGGCGGCCTCGCGCGCGGCCGCGTGTTCCTGCTCGAAGGGAGTCCCGGAACCGGCAAGACCACCATTGCGATGCAATTTCTTCTTGCCGGCGCGGCCGCCGGCGAGCGCGGGCTCTATATCACGCTCTCCGAAACCGAGGACGAACTACGAGCAACCGCCGAATCGCATGGCTGGGCGCTCGACGGGGTCGACGTGTACGAACTCGTTCCTCCCGAAAGCCTGCTCGACGAAGAACAGCAGCAAAGCCTCCTCTACTCGTCCGACCTCGAGCTTGGCGAAACGACGAAGCGGATCTTCGAAGCATTTGAACGCGTCCGCCCTGATCGCGTCGTTCTCGACAGTTTGTCGGAGATTCGCCTGCTTGCGCAAAGCTCACTTCGTTATCGGCGGCAGATCCTTGCGCTGAAGCATTATTTCGCTCGCCAGAACACCACGGTCCTGATGCTTGATGACCTTACGACCGAGCTCAATGACAAGACCGTTCACAGCGTCGCCCATGGCGTCATCGCTCTTGAGGAAATCCAGCGCGAATATGGTGCCGAGCGGCGCCGCTTGCGCGTGGTCAAATATCGCGGGCGCAGGTTTCGCGGCGGCTTCCATGATTTCATCATCGAAACCGGTGGCGTTCACGTGTTCCCCCGGCTTGTCTCGTCGGGACATCGCAAGCGCTTCGGCCGCGAACCACTGCCAAGCGAATCCGCCGAGCTGAACGCACTTTTAGGAGGAGGCGTTGAACGGGGATCGAGCGTGCTCATCCTGGGTCCCGCCGGAACCGGAAAATCGCTGCTAACCCTGATGTTCGCACTCGGAGCGATCGAGCGCGGCGAACGCGCCGCCATGTTCGTGTTCGACGAGGAGCTCGGTCTTCTCATTGACCGCGCCAAAGGTCTTGGAATCGATCTCCAGGAATTGATTGATCGAGGGCAGCTCTCGCTGCAGCAGGTGGATGCGGCTGAAATGGCGCCGGGCGAGTTCTCGGAGCGCGTGCGCCGCTCGGTCGAAGAATTTTCCGCGCGGACGGTGATCATCGACAGTCTCAACGGCTACCAGGCGGCGATGCCGGAGGAAAATGCACTCATCCTCCACATGCACGAGCTGCTGCAATTTCTGAACCGCCAGGGCGCAACGACGTTCTTGACGGTCGCGCAGCACGGATTGGTTGGCGACATGAAGGCTCCCGTCGACGTGACCTATCTTGCCGACACAGTCATCCTGCTGCGTTATTTCGAGGCACGTGGCCGCGTCCGTCGCGCAATCTCGATCGTCAAGAAACGCACGAGCGCGCACGAGGACACGATCCGGGAATACCAGATCGGAACGCATGGGATCAGCCTTGGAAGGCCGCTGGTTGACTTCCAGGGAGTGCTCCGGGGCATCCCGACGCTCGTATCGGGCGATCCGGTCCTACTCGGAGAAGAGGAGCTTTGACGCTTGACGTTTCCGAGCAGGCGCTGATTTTCGCCCCCAACGGCAGGGATGCGCAGGTCGCGTCCTCCATGCTCGCCGAGACGGGGATCGACAGTCGTATCTGTCCGGATATCGCATCACTGATCGGGTGCCTCGAAGAGGGCGCGGGGTTCGCGCTCATTACCGAAGAGGCGATCCGCAACGCCGATCTGCGCGCGCTTCGCGACTGGATCGTCGCGCAGCCGGAGTGGTCCGATTTTCCATTCGTGCTTCTGACATTGCGGGGTGGAGGCCTAGAGCGAAACCCTTCAGCCGGCCGCTATCTCGCAATGCTCGGGAACGTCACCTTCCTTGAGCGGCCGTTTCATCCGACGACGCTCATAAGCCTTGCACAAGCCGCGCTACGCGGACGCCGACGGCAATATGATGCGCGCGCACGGCTGCTTGACCTCCAGGCGAGCGAGGAGCGTTATCGGCAGATCGTCGAGGGCGCCGAGGATTTCGCGATCGTCTCGCTCGACGAAGAAGGCAAGGTAACGAGCTGGAACAGTGGTGCGGCGCGGATAACCGGCTATTCCGTGCAGGAGGCGGTTGGCCGCGCGGGTGACTTCTTTTTCACGCCCGAAGACATCGCCGCGGGCGAGCCGCTCAAGGAACTTGCGCGGGCTCGGGAAAACGGGCGAGCGCTCAATGAGCGCTGGCATCGACGGAAGGACGAGAGCCGTTTCTGGGGCTCCGGTCTCTGCATGAGCCTCGATGCCGGCGGATTTCTCAAGATATTTCGTGACGCGACCGTCGAACATGAGCATTTCGCTGCAATCGGCGAGCTCAATGAGACGCTCGAAGCGCGCGTCGCCGCGCGAACGGTCGAACTGATGCAGGCGCAGGAAGCCCTTCGGCAAAGCCAGAAGATGGAGGCACTGGGTCAACTGACGGGCGGCGTTGCTCATGACTTCAACAACCTACTGACCCCGATTGTCGGCAGCCTCGACCTCCTCCAGCGGCGGGGAACCGGCGATGCGCGCGAAAGACGGATGATCGCGGGAGCGCTGCTCTCGGCCGAGCGCGCCAAGACGCTCGTGCAGAGGCTGCTTGCGTTCGCGAGGCGGCAGCCACTGCGGCCAACGGGCGTCGACCTTGCGCAACTCGTCGAGGGAATGGCCGAGCTCATTACCCGAACATCCGGGCCACACGTATCACTCGAAATCGACATCGAACCGGGCCTCCCGCCGGTCCAGACGGACCCAAACCAATTGGAGATGGCGATACTCAACCTTGCCGTGAATGCGCGCGATGCAATGGAAAAGGGTGGGACACTGACGATCGCCGCAAGAGTCGACGAGGTCGACAATGGCCACTCAGAACTACAGCCGGGCCGCTACGTCCGCGTCTCGGTCAAGGATACGGGCGTCGGCATGGACGAGGAGACACTTGCGCGTGCCGTCGAGCCCTTCTTTTCAACCAAGGGCATTGGCAAAGGCACGGGCCTCGGGCTCAGCATGGTTCACGGGCTCGTTGCGCAACTTGGTGGAACAATCTCGATCTCGAGCGAGGTAAATGTCGGAACAACCGTTGAGCTATGGTTGCCGATCGCCGACAGTACGATGGACCTTGCGGGAACGAAGTCGTCCAATCTCCTTCCGGAATTCTCCGGAACGGCGCTCGTCGTCGACGACGAGGAATTGGTCCGAATCAGCACCGTCGACATGCTTTCGGAACTTGGATACCGCGTCGTTGACGCAAGCTCCGCGGAAGAAGCGCTGCGGCTACTTGGGAACGGCTTTCGACCCAACCTCCTCATCACCGATCATCTGATGCCCGGCATGACCGGCACGGAGCTCGCGCACGAAGTTCGAAAGCTTGACCCCGATCTCGCGGTTCTACTCGTGTCGGGGTTTGCCGAAGTTGAGGAAATCGCTCCGGACCTTCCCCGGTTGACCAAGCCATTCCGCCAGCAGGAACTTGCCAAGAGCCTCGCGGCCTTACGGCCGACCACATCGGTGGATCACTGAGGCGCTGCACGACCAGTGCCGATCGCTTCGCGTTCTCCACGCGCAAGCCACGCCAGGTGACTCGGACCTCAGCGACTTGCCAAAGCCTGCTGAGATCCCCAGTCCGCGATCAGGGCGTGGGCAGCGTTCGAGCGAAATAGTCGGCCGTCGCCGAGTCCGCGTTCATCCACGAATGCCATCTTAGGAACCCGTGAATCTCATTGGGGATCACAAGTTCCTGGAAGGGGAGATGCTCGGCTTCGAGGCGCCGCGCCAGATCGATCGTCTGATTGAAGTTGACGTTCCGATCATCGTCGCCCTGGATAAGGAGCACCGGCGATCGCCAGTTGCTCATCGTTGCGACGGGTGAAGACTCGAAAGCGACCTTCATCGCTTCCTTGATGTCGCCTTCCTCATAACGTTCGGGCTGCTTGCCCAATCGCGTTCCAAGAAAACTCGACCAATCGTGAACGCCATGCATGTCGACGCCCGCCTTGAAGATGTCGGAATTGCGGGCGAGCGCCATCGCGGTCAAATAGCCGCCATAGGATCCGCCCCAGATGCCGATTTTTCCTGGGTCGACGTCGCTCCTTGCCTGAAGGAATTTCGCGCCCGCGACGACGTCCTGGTATTCGGCTGCTCCCGCGGCACCGGCGTGGTCGGGGTGATGGAAGTCATGGCCATAGCCAATCCCGAGACGGTAATTCACCGAAAGTACCACATACCCGTGATTGGCGAGGTACTGGTTCACGGCATAGCTGTTGCTGTAATAATCCATGTAGTGCCAGCCGAGGAGCATCTGGCGCGGTGGCCCGCCATGGACGAAAATGATGCCGGGCTTTTTCGTGCTGACTCCGTTGTCGAAAAGCTGTCCGTGAATTGTCCAGCCATCGGCCGACGTGAATGTCACGGAACGCGGAACGAGGAACGAAGCTTGCGGGAATTCAGCCGGTACCGTTCCACCGCCGAGATCGCGAAGACCACCGCCGTTAATGGCGACCGCACCAATGGAAGGTGGCGCCTTGGCGTCCGCCCTGATGAAGGCAATTTCCTTTGGGCTCGCGACCACCGGCGACCATTCGAGCGTCGGCCCTCCCGTAAGTGCGAGGGGCTGCGCGGCATCAACCGGAACGCGGAAGAGATGGCGCCGATCTCCATCGTCGCGCGTCGTGCCGGTGTTCGCGTCGTAAATCATGTATCGGCCATCGCGGCTCATTGCGACATGCTCGACCATGAAGTTGCCGGGCGTCAGTAGCAGTGGCTCTCCGCCCGCGGCCGAAATCGAATAGAGATGCGGCCAGTTGTCGAGATCGGCGAGAAATACGAGCCGGTCACCCGCGGCCCAGTGGAGGTTCACTTCTCCCGCGGTCTGCGGGAACGATCCGCGAAGAGTGTTCGGGCTTTGCCAAACGCGGTTCGCGCGCCCAGTTGCAACATCGGCGACCCAGATCGAGAATGGATTGGGTGTTTGCTTAAGGAGCGGTTTTGGTGCGCCCCCTTTGCCGGGTCGGCGTGCGAAAGCGATACGCGTTCCGTCGGGTGACCAGACGGGATAGCTGTCGAAATTGGTCGAGGGAGCGAGGTAGGTCAGATTGTCGCTCTTGAGATCATAGACTCCGACGAAACTATGGTCGCCGTCGCGGTTCGAAACGAAGGCGAGCTTTCCACCGTCGGGAGACCAGGTGAGCTTGCTATCCTCGCCGCGATCGAAAAACAGGCGCTTCGCCTTTCCCTTGCCGCTGAGCGGCGTCGTCCAGACCTGCTTGTCTTTCACATAGGCAAGCTCGCCGCGTGACGAGATCGCCGGAGCATCACCTTCAGCGATTTTGATCGGTGCGCCGCCGGATAGCTCGGCAGCCCAAATGGTGACCTTGGGTTCTACCGGTGATGAATCGGGGTCAGGCTGAAGCTTCAGCTCCCAGTTCGCATCGTGGTCGCCGCCGCGCACGTACACCAGGTGGTTGCCGTCCGGCGAAAAGGTGAGTTGGGTGATTTCCTGGCCGTCGTCCGGCGTATAGTGCGTTAGTTGCCGCGGGATGAAATCCGGCCCTTTGGCTACCCAGACGTTGCGAACGCCTTTCAGAACCCGGACGAACGCGATCGCGTCGCCTTTCTCGGCCGCGTCAATCTCCGGTACAAAAGGATAGGAAAGAACCTGTTCCATGGTGAAGCTGCCGTTGCTTTCCGCGATCGCAGCTGGCGGCGCTGCTGCAAACAGGACCGTCGAGGCGATCAGCGCACCGGCGCATCGCGTCATTCTTTGTCTTGCCTCTTTGTCGTTTACGCGCATCTGGAACACTAAACCCCTCCTTTTCAGCCCAGCACGAGATATGTTCGGCGCGGCTGTTTGTGTCCGACGAATGCCGAGTGGGCAATGGGTCTAAATCGAAGGAACAAAGCTTTCGATTTCATTCCTGCCGACGTGGCGCCGCCGCTTTCCAGAAATGATGGTCGACGCGCTTTTCAGCCAGCGCACAGTCTGTGCCATTTCATTAGAATGGAGGTTCGCCGGCGTTCGCTTCGGTGCGGTTGCGGCGGAGGTTACGATCGCGATGAATTGAGCAACTCGATGTCGAGCCGATCCGATACCCCAGTCCGCGCGCGCCGAGGTTGACGTGAGAGATGACATTCTTGCCGTTGAAACTGCTCGACACCGAATTGCCCAGCTGAATGATGCGCTCCGCATCAACCGCATTGGCGGTCGGATTCTCGTCAGTCGCGGGGTCGATTCACTCGTTCAAGGTAATTTCTCGAGCTTGTTTGAGGCCCTTGCAACCTTCGACGCTTTCGATCCGGACAACGACCCTCATGGCGAGCACGACTTCGGCCTGTTCGAGTTCCTTGGGGTCAAGCTCATGTGGAAAATCGACTATTACGATCTCGAGCTTCGCGTCGGCTCAAACGATCCATCAGACCCGGCGGTCACCACCCGAGTACTGACGGTCTTCCTCGCTGAGGAGTATTGAACCAGTTTGGGCGCGTCATAGCGACCGATAATTCGTCATGCTGAACTCGCTGATGAATGCGAGCTATGTTGCCGCCATTCGCTGCGCGTGTTTGTGGCGCCCTCAATCCGCAACGGCCTTGAGCGCATCGGCAAGCGCTGCTGAGTTGAAGCCTGGTGCAAAACCCGTGTCCAGCGCTTCAGCCGAGAGGATCGCATAGGCTTCATCGACGCACTCCGCCCACCAGGCCCAGGTCGCCTTCTGGGTAGCGCCCCACGTCAAGACGTTTACTCCTTCTTCGTCATAGCCGACGGCGTAGACCGCGTGGCCGTCGTTGGTGAGCGGACCTGGAGTCCACGGCTGGCCGGCATTGAACTCCTCCTGGCAATTCTCCTGCACCTGGAATCCAAGGTAGACGCCGCCAAATAGCTGGATCGCCTGCTGAACGTGCGTCGTGTTACCCGGGGCGATGCGCACGAATGCCCCTATTTTTTCGCCGTCGACCTTGTTGCTCTGCCAATAATTGAGGACGTCGAGTTCATTGAGGCGAC
>DASRBJ010000336.1:0-3298 GCA_035653695.1 Sphingomicrobium sp. | reverse complement strand
CCTAAGGAGCGTACCAATGAGCATGAAGCCCTTCGCCACCTTGCTTCTTACATTGGCGATTGGCGCAACGCCGCCGCAGGTCAGCACCGAGCGGATGTCCGCGATTACCCGCACGCTCGCTTCCGATGCGTTCGAGGGTCGTGCCCCGGGTACCAGAGGCGAGGACAAGACAATCCCCTACCTCATCGAGCAATTCAAGGCGGCCGGACTTTCGCCCGCGGGCGAAAATGGCGGGTGGACTGAGGAAGTCCCGATGATCCACACGCAGGTGCGAAGTCCCGTAAACGTCTCCGTTACGCAGTCCGGGCAGAGCGTCCCGCTACGCTTTCCCGACGACATATATCTGGGAACGGTGCGGCCGGTCGACGACGTTCGAATAGTGAACGCGCCGATGGTGTTCGTCGGCTATGGCGTCACCGCACCGGAACGCGGCTGGGACGATTTCAAGGGCGTGGACCTTCACGGCAAGGTCGCGGTCATGCTCGTCAATGACCCCGACTTTGAAGCCGCACCGGGTGAACCGGTCGCCGGCAAGTTTGGCGGAAAGACTATGACTTATTATGGCCGCTGGACGTACAAATATGAGGAGGCCGCGAGGCGCGGCGCGATTGCCGCTCTCGTCGTCCATCAGACCGACGCCGCCGGCTATCCCTGGAATGTCGTCAAGAGCCCCGCGGGCGAGTCTTACAATATCGTGCTTCCAAAAGGCGCGCAGCAGCCAGTACTTCTGCAGGGCTGGATCCAGCAAAGCGTTGCCGAAGCGCTCTTGAAGCGCGCTGGCTATGACTATCAGGCCGTGAAGCGCGAAGCGCGGACAACCTCTTTCCGCCCGATCGATCTCAAGGCGCGTTTCTCCGCGAGCATTCCCGTGACGGTAACGCGGATCACCAGCCATAACGTCTTGGGCAAGCTCACCGGTTCAAGATATCCGGACGAGACGATCAGCTATGGTGCGCACTGGGATGCCTATGGCATCGGCCCGGCTGATGCCCAGGGAAGGACAATCCGGGCGGGCGCTTCCGATGACGCGCTCGGGCTTGCCGCAATGCTCGAGGACGCGCGCCTATTTTCTTCTGGTCCCCGCCCACAGCGAACAATACTCTTTGCCGCCTGGACGGGCGAGGAGCGAGGGCTTCTTGGTTCTGAATATTATGCCGAGCACCCGCTCTTCCCCATGGAGAAGATGGTTGCGAACCTGACGTTCGACACCTTGCAATTCAACGGTCCCGTCAAGGATGCGGTCCTTGTCGGACGCGGGCAGAGCGAGATGGAAGATTATCTTGCTGCGGCCGCAAAAGCGCAGGGGCGCTACATCACGGACGAGAACCATCCCGAACGCGGGCTCTTTTATCGAGCCGACCATTTCTCGTTCGCGAAGCGCGGCGTTCCCGTGTTGCTCGATATGGCGCTCGCGGGCGCCTATGACATGGTGAATGGCGGAAGGCCGGCCGGCGAACGCTGGCTCGATAGCTTCACGACCAATTGCTATCACCAGACCTGTGATGCCTGGTCGCCGAGCTGGGATCTTCGTGGCGCCGCCCAGGAAGCGGAGTTATTCTATCTCGTCGGCGCGCGTCTCGCGAACAGCAGGGATTGGCCCAAGTGGAACCCGACCTCGGAATTTGCGAAGGTGCGCGCGAAAAGCGCCGCAGTCCGCGCCTCGGGACGTTGACCCATTGCCCAGCCACCAAGGCCATCGCCGTCGCCGTCGCGCTCACGCCGGCTCCGGCACTTGCTGCGCCGCCTCCCGGTTACACGCTCGTCTGGTCGGATGAATTCGACAAGGGAACCGCACCCGACCTCGCAAAGTGGAGCTACGACACGCAAGCGAACAAGCTTCGGTGGTGGCACGATGAAGCACAATATTATACGGCGAACAGACCGGAAAACGCACGGATCCAAAATGGTCGCCTGATCATCGAAGTCCGGCACGAGGCCTTGACCAGCGAGCGAGATTACGGCGGCCAGCATTATACGTCGGCCCGGCTGATTACGCGAGGCAAGGCCGAGTGGACGTACGGATTCTTCGAGATACGGGCAAAGCTTCCATGCAACCGCGGCGGATGGCCGGCGATCTGGCTTGTCGGCCCCAATTGGCCGAGCGGCGGCGAAATCGACATCATGGAGCAGCTCGGCTTCGATCCGACGACGATCTACGGTACGCTTCACTCGCCTTTCACCGAAAAGGAGCATGTGACGGAGCACGGGATCACCAAAGTCCCGACGTCCTGCTCGGCGTTCCATGACTACCAGGCCGAGTGGACGCCCGGCGCGATCAGCATCGCGGTCGACGGAAAGCCCTATGCAACCATCAAGCGGCCCGAGAAGGCGACCGCGTATAACTGGCCGTTCGACAAGCCCGAGTTCCTGATCCTCAACGTCGCCATGGGTGGCGGATGGGCTGGCCAGAAGGGGATCGACGAAGCGGCGCTGCCTGCTCGGATGGAAGTCGACTACGTCCGCGTCTACCAGAAGGAATAGGCTAGTCGCGTGCGCGCGCGCCAAGGCTGACGCGCGGCGCCGGTGTCTTTGATCCGGGAACCCCGCTCCATTCGACCTTCGAGCCATCGGCAAAAAGCTGCGTGGCGTTCCAAACGAGCTCGCTTGCAGCCGGTGGATTGGTCGCAATGAGTCCGAACTCGACGAAGTGCATCGGCTCCAGCCGTCCACTCCAACGAACGCCGATTATTGCGCCCGAACCATCGCGCATGAATGCGCTTTGCCAGCCCGGCTTCTGCTCGACGGAGTCGAGTTTGACACCCGCCGGCACATGCAGTTCGAGGGCGACGGTGTCGACCGGCTTCTCGTCGGGCATTCGCACTTCATATTTTTCGCGCATGCCGGCGGCACTCTCTTTCGGCCAAATCGTGACATGTGCGCTCGCCGGCGCAGCGGCGAGGCAGGCGAGCAAAATCAGGATCGATCGCATGGTTGAAGCACCTCCTCTCACAAGTGCCAGTTAAGCTCGGCCGTGAAGGTCCGGCCTGGAAACGGGTGGAAGAGGAAGTAACGCTTGTCGGTAAGGTTCTCGACGCCAAGCGCGACATCGATCCTTGGCGAGAGCTCGTAGATCGCCCGTGCATCCGCGACGACATAGCCCTCGAAACCCTGGTACGTGTGCCCAACGATATCGCTATTGTCGATCGTGCCGTACATACGGCTCGAGTAGCGAACGGCGCCAGTCAAGGTGAGACGCTTCCTTGCGCGCCAGCTTGCAACCAACGTCGCCTTTCGTCGCGGAACCTGCGGGATCATCTTGCCTACCGCGCTTGGAAATGCCGCGTCCGAGACCGTCTTC
>DASRBJ010000335.1:0-3234 GCA_035653695.1 Sphingomicrobium sp. | reverse complement strand
CACGCGCTCAGCAAGTCGAACGCGCTGCGCCCGGAACTTGCCGATGCCGCGATCAATCATTGGCTCCTCGACGGGCGCGACGAATGGCGACACGTCTGTCGCGATCATTTCCTGATGATGAAACGTTGGAACAAGTCGCGTTACGGTTATGCTGACCTTAGTGACGTCACCGTTACACCGAAGCTCCAGAGCGACCACTGCCCGGGTTATTGGTGGTCCGAACAGATGAAATATTACTGGCTTATCTTTTCCGACACGAAGCGCGTCGATCTCTCGCGGCTCTACCTCAGTACGGAAGGCAACATACTCCGGGGCTTCCGTAAGATCTGATCATTCGGCGGCCTGAGCGATCTCATCCGCGAGCTGCTCGGCCGCCTGGCGCTGCCACAGCTCAGCGTAAAGACCGCCCGCTTCAAGGAGCTCATCATGAGTTCCGCGTTCAGCAACGCGGCCCTCATCGAGGACAATGATCTGGTCTGCATCGACTATTGTCGAGAGCCGGTGTGCGATCATGATCGTCGTGCGGCTTTGCGCGACCTTCGCGAGCGTCTCCTGGATCGCCTGCTCGGTACGGCTATCAAGTGCGCTCGTTGCCTCATCGAGAACGAGAATAGGCGGATCCTTCAATAAGGTCCGCGCGATTGCGACGCGCTGCTTCTCACCTCCAGAAAGTTTCAACCCGCGCTCGCCGACCATCGCATCATATTTGTCGGGAAGAGCCGAGATGAATTGGTCGATTGCTGCACCGCGAGCTGCCGATTCGACATCATCATGCGTTGCGCCATGACGCCCGTAGCCAATGTTGTATCCAATGGTATCGTTGAAGAGCACGGTGTCCTGCGGAACGATGCCAACCGCTGCGCGAAGGCTCTTTTGGCTTACGAGCGCGACGTCCTGATCGTCTATCAGGATACGCCCGCTCTGTGGATCGTAGAACCGATACAGGAGGCGCGCGATTGTCGACTTGCCTGCGCCCGAGGGGCCAACGATCGCGCAGCTCGTGCCGGCAGGGATGTCGATATCGAGCCCACGGAGGATTTCTCGTCCCGGATCGTAACCAAACCGAACCTGCTCGAAGCGGACGTTACCGCTTGTCACGAGCAATGCTGGCGCGCCCGGTACGTCATTAACGTCCGCAGACGTATCAAGGAGGTCCCACATTGCCTCCATGTCGATCAGGCCCTGTCGAATGGACCGGTAAACCCATCCAAGCATGTCGAGAGGACGAAAGAGCTGCATCAACAGACCGTTGATCCACACCACGTCGCCGGGCGTGAACCGCCCACGGCTCCAGCCCCAAACGGTGAAGATCATTGCACCGCACATCATGAGATTGGTGATCAGTGCCTGCCCGATGTTGAGCCAGGCGAGACTTACCTCGTTGCGCACTGATGCGCGGGCGAAGGCGCCAACGGCTTCTTCGTAACGCTGTGCCTCCTGTTCCTCGGCGCCGAAATATTTAACGGTCTCGTAATTGAGAAGCGAATCTACCGCTCGTCCAATCGCCTTGTTGTCGACGTCGTTCATGTCACGCTGGATCTGCGAGCGCCAATCGGTCACGCGACGCGTGAACGCTATATAGATCGCCACAATTGCTAGTGTGGCAACGACGAGGCCGCCCCCGAACTTGACGAAGAAAATGACGCAAATGGCGCTGAGCTCAATGACGGTCGGCGCAATATTGAACAGGAGAAAATAGAGCATCATGTCGATGCTCTTTGTCCCGCGCTCGACGATCTTGGTCAGAGACCCGGTTCGGCGTTCGAGGTGAAATCTCAGACTAAGATCGTGGACGTGGCGGAACACTTGCGCCGCGAGCCGCCGGGCGGCGTCCTGTCCCACCTTCTCGAAGATCGCGTTACGCAGATTATCCGACAACACGCCGGCGAAGCGGGCCCCCGTGTAGGCGAGAACCAGGCCAGCGACGACGGCAAACGCCGCGTGTCCGCTCATTCGATCAACAGCAAGCTTCAGCGCATAGGGACCGGCAAGCGTTACCCCTTTGCCGGCGAGCACCAGCAACACGGCAATGATCACGCGCGCCCGTAGTTCGGCATCCCCTTTCGGCCAGAGCATTGGCAAGAACCGCCACAGAGCGGCGAAACCCGCGTTCGGCTTCTTCTCTCTAAGCTGTGCTGATGCCATCGCTCTTAGGTAGGAATGGAAAGGTGAGCGAGCAAACGATGACCGACTAAGATCCAAGGAACTCTGCCCGAAATGAGCGGTTGTTTCAGCAACTTATCGGGGAATTTCCAATGGGACCGGGTTATTTCGTGATCGCAATATTGGGTTGCGCAGACGGCGGTACTGCGTGCACACCCGTGGCTACTCTCGACACACATTACGCGACGCAGGCGGAATGCACCGCTGCGACGAGCGCGGCGCTCATAGAAAATAGTGCGTTCGACTTTCCGACCCTCGTAGCGCGCTGCCGCGCCGGCTCACCCAGAACCGCAGAAGCAGAACATGTCAAAGCGCCGACGGTCCGCGTTCGGCGCGGGTGAACCGTAGGAACCAGCAACGACGGCAACGGTTCTCGAGACAAGGAGCAAGGATGCGCGCCAAGCACCAAACGGACGTCAAATCCCTCAAAGAGACAAAGCCAAAAGATTTGGCGAGCGTCGGCCGCCAAACCGACGGATTTGCCGCGGAGAGCCGCCCGAGCGGTGCTCCGGGCAAAAGCCACGACCAGCCTACGCCGGAGGAGTTCGGCGAACGCGGAATGGGTTTCGCGGCAAAGGAGTAGCGAGAGATGCAGCACGATAGTGACGTCATGGAGCCGATGGTCCATCAGGATCAGGAACCGGGGCACGAAAGCAAGCTCGAGCCGAAGCCGGACTGGGAACCGCGCTATCCAGGCTCGGGCCGGTTAAGCGGCAAGGTTGCTCTGATAACCGGCGCGGACAGTGGCATTGGCCGCGCCGTCGCTGCGCTGTTCGCGCGTGAAGGAGCGGACATTGCGATTGCTTACCTGTGCGAACACGACGACGCTGCAAAAACGAGACAAATCGTTGAAAATGAGGGCCGACGCGCGATTACGATCGCCGGCGACATTGGTGACAAAAGCTTCTGCGAAGAGGCCGTGGGCCGGACCGTTGGGGAACTTGGAAGGCTCGACATTCTCGTTAACAACGCGGGCGAGCAGCATTGGGATAAGGACATCACCGATATCGACGAGGAGCAACTGCGACGAACCTTTCAGACGAACATCTTCGGCATGTTCTTCATGACGCA
>DASRBJ010000334.1:0-2936 GCA_035653695.1 Sphingomicrobium sp. | reverse complement strand
AACGCCTGAGAGCGTGGGCAAGGCGATCATTGCCGATCTGGTCAAGGCTCACGTGCCCGCGATCGGGTTCGTCAATGCGCACTGGACCGTCGACCAGCCGGCAACCATGACCGTCCTCGAGGGGTGGCGCGCCGCTGGATTGACGCTTGGAAATCATACCTGGTCTCACCAGCACCTAAGCGCCCTCACCATAGCGCAGTTCGAAGAGGAGGTTGCGCGCGATGAGCCTGTCCTTCGACGTCTCGCCGGCCCAACCGATTGGCGATGGCTGCGCTATCCGTTCCTCGACGAGGGCAAAGATGCCGCGCAGAGGGATGCTGCACGCGCGGTCCTCGCAAGCCGCGGCTACAAGATCGCGGACGTGACGATGGACTTTGGTGACTGGCAGTGGACAGAACCTTACGCCCGCTGTCGGTCCAATCACGACGAACGGTCGGTTGCCGAACTTGAGCGAATGTATCTTGCCGCCGCGCGGGGAGCGATCGACTTTTCTCGCGCACTTTCGCACGAGCTTTATGGCCGCGACATACCCTATGTGATCCTTCTTCATGAGAGCGCGTTCGAGGCACGCATGGTGCCGAAACTGATCAACGTGTTTCGAGCGGCCGGATTTCATTTCGTAACGCTTGCTGCGGCAGAACGTGATTCATTTTACAAGGATCGCATTGATCCAAGGCTACCCGCCGGGCCGGCGGGCCTCGTCAATCATGCCTTTGCTGCGGGCATAAAGCTGCCGCCGCAGACGGACTATGCGACAAAGCTTTCGGGTTTTTGCCCGGTGGCCAACCCAGCCGTGCCGAACGGTTGAAAATTATTCACCGCTCGAGGGCTTGGCGGTTGTTTCAAGGACGAGCGGCGTTCCGCTCACCGTCAGCGTCGCCGATTTGAGATGAACCGAGTCCGGACCTGCCGAAATCGTGAATGTGCCCGGTTCGACCACCTTTCTCATTTCCGGATTCCATAGCGCGAGGTCGTCAGGGCCAAGCTCGAAGGTGACCGTCCGCCGCTCGCCGGGCTGAAGCGTGACGCGCGCGAAGCGCTTCAGTTCGATGACCGGTCGAGTAACCGACGCCGCATCATCGTGGATGTAAAGTTGCACTACCTCGTCTCCCGCGCGTGCACCCGTGTTCGCGACTGCAACTTCAATTCGCGCGCGTTGGTTTGCAGCGATTGTCGGGGTGAGGATGTGCGGCGCAGAAACGTCGAAGCTTGTGTAGCTGAGGCCGAAACCGAACGGATAGAGTGGCGCCGTCGTGTCAAACAAATAGCCACGTCGCGACGTCGGCTTATGATCATAGAATACCGGGAGCTGTCCGACGGAACGCGGAATGGAGACCGGTAGCTTGCCGCCGGGATTCACCTTACCGAACAGCACGTCGGCAACGCCGTGGCCGGTCTCCTGGCCAAGATACCAGCCTTCGAGAAGCGCATCGGCGTTTTGGGCAAGATAGTTGGCGGCGAGTGGGCGGCCATTCAGCAACACTACGACCGTAGGCTTGTGCAGCGCGAAGATGGCCCTCGCGAGATCATTTTGCTGTCCGACGAGCTCAAGTGAGTCGCGGTCACCGAGGTGCTGGTCTGCCCATGCCTCGCGGCTCGTCGCCTCATTGCCACCGAGAACCATGACGACGACGTCGGCTCGGCGAGCCGTCTCTACCGCAGCGGCAATCAGCTTCCGGTTCAGTTCGGGACTTGCAAGTGTCACGTTGTCGCACGACCAGCAGTGCCCTTCGGTAATCCGAACGCCCTCGGAGTAATCGACGGCAAAGCGCCCATGAGCTTCGTCGCGGATGCCGTCGAGCACGCTCACCACATGGGCCGGGACATCGCTGTAGCCGCCAATGGGGGTGTCCTTGGCATGCGTTCCAAGCACAGCTACCCGGCGGATGCTAGTCGAATTGAGTGGTAGCAGATTCTTGTCGTTCTTCAGGAGGACGATCGCCCGACCGGCTGCTTCGCGAGCAAGCGCGATCGCGTCCGGTGTCGCCGTTTTGGACTGCGCCGTTGCTGGATCCGGATAGGGATTCTCGAAGAGACCAGCATTGAACTTGAGTGCAAGCACACGCCGGACCGCCTGGTCGATAAGGGCTGTTCCGACACGTCCCTCACGCACCAGCTCCGGCAGATGAGCATAGGCTTCTGGATCAGGGGTCTCGACATCCACGCCGGACTTGATCGCGCGTTCGGCGGCATCCTTGACGTCAGCGTACAAGTGGTGACGAGTGACGAGTTCGCGGATGCCATAATAGTCGCTGACGACCGCACCGCGGTAGCCCCATTCACGACGAAGGACGTCGTTGAGAAGCCAGCCATTGGCGTGGCTCGGTATCCCGTCGATTTCATTGTAGGACGCCATCAGCGACTGAATTGGAAAAGTCTTCACCGCTGCTTCGAACGGGGGAAAGAAATCCTCACGGAGCTCGCGTTCGCCAAGGTGGGCGGGACCGACATTGGTGCCGTTCTCGGGCCAGCCATGGCCCGTGAAATGCTTCAGCGTGACGAACACCTTGTCCGGCGCGAGTGGGAGCGAATCGCCTTGGAAACCCCTGATTGCGGCAAGTCCCATCTGGGTTACGAGATAGGGATCCTCGCCGTAGGTTTCTTCAATTCGGCCCCAGCGCGGGTCGCGCGCGATGTCGACCACCGGCGCAAGCACCAGGATCGCTCCTCGAGCACGCGCTTCGCGAGCGGCAACACCGAACACTCGGCTAACGAGTGCAGGGTCCCAAGTGCTTGCAAGAGCAATGGCCTGAGGGAAACTCGTGGCGCCGCGCGCCACATAACCGTGAAGCGACTCCTCGTGCATCAATATCGGTATGCCGAGGCGCGTGTGCTCAACGGCCCAGTGCTGTGCAGCGCTCACAAATTGCGCCGTCTGGCGAGCGTCGCGGTTTACCGTTTCGGCGGCGGCGCCGGCAGCGCCGTTCGTCGCGGCA
>DASRBJ010000333.1:0-10301 GCA_035653695.1 Sphingomicrobium sp. | reverse complement strand
GGACCTGAACTCGGCCCTTGGGGATCCGAAATGCTTATTGCAAAGTCGGCCTTGTTTCCCTGCGCAATGGTAACGGTGCAGGTTGCCGGCGACTGGCAGTTAGTCGCATTCGAACCGGACAATTCCCAGTAACTGAACTCGCCAGTTTGAGTGCGGTGGACAATCGCTGAAAGCGTTACACCGGTCATTCCAATTCCCCCTTGTTGGTTGACGCGCCGGAGTGGCTAGCCACCGTTGTGATTGTCGATGATTGGATCCCAACTCACGTAATGCGAGGCGTCGGCGCTGTGGTCTTCGCGCTTCACGAAGTTCAGAGTGAATGCCCACCGCTCGCGTTCGGGATTATCGTTGCGAACGATCAATCGCCTCCGGTCATCGCTGATGCTCATCGGCTCGATGACGCTGTAATCGCTTGGCGTCTCTGCGTTGGGACAGGGATGTTTGTCGCCAGCATTCGCCTTTGTGACCCACATGGCTTGGTGCGGCGCGTTAGGGAAGGTGAGCCCTTCGCCCGTTCGATCAGTAAGGACGAACTCGATGAGATGATAATCCTTCTTCGTTAGACCGTGATGATCTTTGCGGAAACACAGCCCGCTGATTGACTCGTCCCAAATTTCGGAGCCAGCATCGAAGCGGAATTCGTCGGCATCTTTCGACGCGGTGACCGTCACTTCGTGCAGCTTTGCTCTAGGCCGTGACATCACTTGCTCCTTCATTCTCAAGTGAGAGGGTTGGCACGATAACCCATCGCCAAGAGCCTCTGTTCGAGGGACTGGGCTTCAGCAGTGCGACCGAGGCGCTGAAGAATGGTCATTCGTGCTGCAATCTCGTCCGGCTTCTCAAGAAGACCCACGGGAAGGCTCGAAAGTGCTGCGTTCCACGCTGACTGCGCGCCTTCGAGATCTCCGCGGGCGCGGTCGACATCGCCCAACATCCGATAGGCACGCGCGAGCAGGAACGTGTCCGATATGCGGTCGACGCTATGAGTGAGGCGAGCGGCATCAAGCGCACGGTTGGCAAGCTTCAGAGCCTCGCCCGTGTCGTTCGAATTGAGCGCGAGTTGCGCACGTAGCGAGAGACACCGGACTAGGCTTTGCCGCCACGTGGGTTTCGGGTTGCCGCGCCGCAAGAGCAAATCGAGTTGTTCGCAGGCGGCAGTAAGTTGCGCTGCCCCTTCGGAATTGTTCGATGATCCAATCAGGACATTGGCAAGGTACAAATGCGCTTCAAACCCAAACTCGGCCCATGTTGCGTTTGTCGGCTCGACCGTCTTGAGTAGTTCAGATTGAGCGATTGCCGCACGAAACTCGTCGGCCGCGAGCCCTTGGTTGCCGGTCTCGGCATAGGCGCGGCCAAGTGCAAACATGGCGGGAATCGCATGTTCCCGATATTTGACGTTCCGAGTTTGCGCGAACATCGTGCTGAAGATCTCGACGTTCCGGCGCCGAAGAGCGATCGCGCGATCATAATTGCCAACCGCTCGCTCTGCGTCGGCGAGCCAAGCAAGAGACTCGGCGACGCTTTCGCGGTAATCCTCGTTTCGAGGATCTGCGGTCGAGATCGCTTCCATGGTACTCAGTCCTTGGTCGAACTGAGCGACTGCTTCGCTGAACCGGCGCTGGTCAGAAAGGACAACGCCGAGATCGGTGTCGGCATATTGTTCTTCCATGCGGTACTTCATGCTGTCCGGTTGAAGTGCGACCATCTCGCGAGCAAGCCGCTTGTACTCGCGCATCGATGCTTCTGCCGTCTTGAGGTCGCCATCGTTTTGGGCCAGTTCGCCGACGTAGAAGACATTCTGTGCGTGCTTGAAGATCGCCTGAGCATCATTGGGATTTCGTCGCACGGCCTCGGCGGTGCCGGCCATTGCCTGGCGGTAGAGTTTGGCTGCCGTCCGTCCGTCGCCGCGAGCGTTTGCAACTTGCGCCATGAGGCTTAACGCCTCCGAACGCTGTGCAAGTGCAGCGTCGGTCAAGTCCGAGGCATTCTGGTTGCTGTAGTAAGCGAGAACGCGCGAGCCGACACCGTCGAGCGCGTCCAGGCGCCCGATTGGCTCGAGCTTGTCCTTGAGATCGCCGAGCATGAAGGCGACGAGACCCTCTGCCTGCCGGCGCTGCTCGCGCGCTTCGTTCCGCGCTTGGAACGCTGCAATTGCAAGAGAACTCGTGATCGCCATTCCCGCAATCGAAGCTGCTGCGACGAATGCAAGGCGTTTCTGATGGCGCGTTTGTTCACGCTGGACGAGCTCGTCGAGCCCGACACCAAGCATTCCAGCGACGAGCTTCAAGAAGGCTAGCCGCTGTCCCTCGCCGCTTTCCCGAAAGTCTGCAGCCAAGGGGTCGGCGCGCTTGTGCGTTTGGTGACCGCGTCGATCATATTTGTATCGCAGCGCGGGCGGGAAACACTCCTCGTGTTCACGTCCTGGGATGTCACTGGCAAAGGGTTCGCCGGCGACAACGGCGGCGAGCACGCATCCTTCGGGGCGCGTTCGCTTGAAGCTTTCGATTTCTTGGTTCGTCCAGCGCGATTTCGCTGCGGTTGGTGAACAGAGGACGACGAGGAACTGCGAGGCCGCAAGCGCCGCCTTGATTTCCTCGGCTAGGTCGCCGCCGGCGGACAGGTCATGTTGGTCGCGAAAGATCGGCGATAACCGCCGCGGCACCACGCCGTTGGCGGTCAGCTTGCCCGCGAGCGCGTGCGGCACGCGAAATCGTTCAAGCTCTCGGTGCAGCCAATCGGCGAGTTCCCTGTCTTTATGGCTATAGCTCAGAAACGCGTAGAAACGCGTTCTTAGCCGCGGCACGGGAACGTCCGCGCCCGTATTCGAGGGGCGGTTATTTGACGATATTCGGGCAAGCTTGGTCATAGGCCGCCCCCGACGATTCTCGTTAACCTCGTTAACACAACAAGATAGGAGTCGCGAATAATCGCTTCTCGCATCCACGCGTGCTTTGCCGATCGGCGGCGAGCTGACTATATTGAGCTAATGTCCTCCATCCGTCCGTGGCGCATGATCGAGCGCCGCAAGTCTCGTCAGATCATGGTGGGTTCGGTTCCCGTCGGCGGCGGTGCGCCCGTCACGGTTCAGACGATGACGAACACGCCGACGGAGAATGCCAGGGCGACGATTGATCAGATTCGCCGTTGTGAGGAAGCCGGTGCGGACATCGTCCGCGTCTCCTGCCCGACCGCGGAAGCGACCGCGGCGCTTAAGGAAATTGTACGTGCCGCGCGCGTTCCAATCGTTGCTGACATTCACTTTCACTACAAGCGCGCGTTGGAAGCTGCTGATGCGGGCGCAGCCTGCCTCCGTATCAACCCGGGCAACATCGGATCAGAAGCGCGGGTTCGTGAGGTCATCGCCGCGGCACGCGCAAACGGTTGCGCAATCCGGATCGGAGTCAATGCCGGCAGTCTCGAGAAGGATTTGCTGGAGAAATACGGCGAGCCCTGCCCAGAAGCACTCGTCGAAAGCGCCCTCGATCACGTTCGTATCCTCGAGGACCATGGCTTTCGTGAATACAAGGTAGCGGTGAAAGCAAGTGACGTGTTCTTGGCCGTTGCAGCTTATCAGCAACTCGCTGGCGAACTCGATTGCCCACTGCACCTCGGGATCACGGAGGCTGGCGGCCTTATAGGCGGGACCGTGAAGTCCTCGATCGGCATCGGGTCGCTGCTCTGGGCCGGGATCGGCGATACGATTCGCGTCTCATTGTCGGCAGAGCCGGAGGAGGAAGTTCGCGTCGGCTACGAGATTCTAAAGGCACTTGGAATTCGCAGTCGGGGCGTCCGCATCGTCTCCTGTCCAAGCTGTGCACGACAAGGCTTCGATGTGATTCGCACGGTCGAGGCGCTCGAGGCGCGTCTCCAGCACATCAAGACGCCGATGTCGCTCTCGGTCCTCGGATGTGTCGTTAACGGTCCTGGAGAGGCGCGCGAGACCGACATTGGCATCACCGGAGGCGGCAATGGCACGCACATGGTCTATCTGTCGGGGGTGACGGATCACCACGTGCAAGACGCTGACATGATTGAGCATATTGTGAGGCTGGTTGAAGCCAAGGCCGACGAGCTTGAGCGATTGGCAATTGAGCCAACGCTCGATGCGGCTGAGTGACTTCAGTCTTTATTTACCTTGCGAGCGCAGCATGCGCCGGTGGTCAAGCTGCTAGTTCTTGTCATGCTCGCTGGAGCGCTTGCGGACGCTCTTTTCGTCCGAGCTGAGCCGCCGCTCCTCATCGACTCGTCATCCAGCCCACCAGCACTCGACGGCCACGGCTGAACGCCGCTAGTCGCGGTATCGTGAACCGCGCGCCACAGCATCCAGTCCAGGGCTTTCTCGCCGCACTCGGCGCCGTCGCGGTCCTTTCGATCATGGACGCGCTCATGAAGCACTTGGTGCTCGTACTTGGTCTGATCGCAGTCAGCTTCTGGCGCTCCGCGGCGAGCGTGATCATCAGTTTTCTTCTGTATCTACCCGGGCGCGGTTCATTGCCGAGCAGACGCACTATTCGCTTGCACGTTGTCCGAAGCCTCATAGTGACGCTACTCGCGGCATTGTTCTTCTGGGGCATCGCGCGCGTGCCGCTCGCCCAGGCGATCGCGCTTACGTTCATCGCGCCACTCATCGCGATGCTCCTTGCTGCTTGGACGCTTGATGAGCGCATCGGTCGAAGATCGGCTGTCGGGGCGGTTGCCGCCTTTGCCGGCGTACTGGTCATTGTCATTGGCCAGGCGAGGTCCAACGTTGACGAGGATGTGCTGCTCGGCATCGCGGCAATCATTGCCTCGGCCCTTTGCTATGCCGTCAATATCGTTCTCATGCGCCACCAGGCGCTCGCTGCCAAACCAGTTGAAATCAATTTCTTCCAGTCGCTAACCGTTACCATAGTCTGGGTTTGCGTGACCGCCCTCGAAGGAGCGCCCTCATGGCCAAGGCTCGAGTGGTACTGGATCCTTCTCGCGGCGATCCTCTCGACGTCCGGAACGTTACTCTTTGCCTGGGGATATGCGCGGGGTCCGGCAAGCTATCTCGCCGTTACCGAGTATAGCGGGTTCTTGTGGGCGTCGGTCATGGGATGGTTGGTGTTCTCGGAACGCGTCTCCCTTTACACCGCGGCTGGCGCGGTTCTGATCGTCGGCGGCTGCTGGGTTGGTTCGCGCAGCAAAGCACTTCCACCCGAGATTGATGTCGCGGCCTAGCTAGCGCCCGACGCGAGCAGGTTCACGGTGAATGCGAGCACGCCGATATTGAAGGCAAATGCCGCGAGACAATGAAAGGTCACGACTTTGCGAATTCGTTGATCGGTCACTTCAACGTCCGATGTCGCGAAGGCCATCCCGCACGTGAAAGCAAAATAAACAAAATCCCAGTAGACCGGCTGTGGCGTCCCGGGGAAACGAAACCCCGCGCAGCCGTTCTCGGGCGTGACGTAGGCCATGTGCGCGTAATGAAGCGCGTAGACGGTGTTGCTGAAAAGCCAGGCGACAATCAGCGTCGTGATGATGAGCGCTTTCGCGAAGGTTCGCGGATTTCGGCCGACGGTCTCAGAAGCAACCGCGATCAGCAGAACCGCCATCACTATTGCGGTAATGATGAGAAGGAACGTCCGGTTGGCGTCGTTCAACCGCGCGATGCGCTCCATTTCAGCTGGATCGTCAATCGTCACAATCCGCCAGCACAGGAGCAGGAAAAGACCTGCTGCAACGTCGAACGAATAGATGACCCCAAGGCCCCAGCTTCCAAGCCACAGGCTTGCCGGGATTGCACTAGCAACCAACACGCCGATGAAGGCGATGAAGCGCCACGGGGCGAGGCTGTTGCCGAGAGTCCGCTCATTCGCCATTGCGCAAAACTAGTCCGTGCATTGCGGGCGTCCAGTGAAAGGATTGGGCATGGCCTGGCTCTGGCTCATCGTCGGGGGATGTTTCGAGGTGGGGTTCACGACATCGCTCCGCTTTGTTGAAGGCTTCACCAACTTTGCGTGGACGCTTGCATTCCTCGCGTCGGTTGCGCTGAGCATGAGCCTCCTCGAGCTTGCGTCGCGTACGATCCCGATGGGAACCGCCTACGCGGTTTGGGGGGGGATCGGCGCGGTCGGGACCGTGCTGGTTGGCATGATCTGGTTCGATGAGCCGGCAAGCCCGGTTCGAATAGCTCTCATCCTGCTCATAGTTGCTGCAATCGCCGCATTGCGGTTAACTGCATAAGGAAACCTGCTTTCTTCGAGATCGCCTGGTGAAGTTCCATTTGCTCGTTGCTGCTTTCCTTCTGTCGTTTAGTTCAGCCCGACCGGCCGCCGCTGCAGCCCCGCTGCCGTTCGTCGTCAAGCAGGTCGGCCCTGGTGTTTACGCGTGCATCGACGGCCCGGAGCACAAGTCGGGGTCGAACGCGGGCTTCGTGATCGGCGATAATGGCGTGCTGGTCGTCGACAGCTTCTTTACGCCCGAAGCGGCGCAGGCGCTTGTCGGTGAAATTCACCGGCTCACCGCCAAGCCGATCCTCTATATCGTCAACTCGCACTATCACCTCGATCACACGGGCGGCGATCAGGTTCTTCGCGACGCCGGCGCGATCATCATTGCCCATCGCAATGTCCGCGCCTGGCTCAGGACCTACAACATTCATTTGTTTGGCGACCGCATCACGCCGGAACTACAAGAGCGGATTGAGCGGCTCCCGTTGCCGGACATAGTTACCGACACAAGCCTCGCTATTTGGCTCGGATCGCGCAAAGTCGTCATTCGGGCGATGCCTGGCCACACTGGAGGAGACCTCACGATCTTTGTGCCCGATGCGAGGGTGCTGTTCACCGGCGATTTGTTCTGGCGCAAAGTTCCACCCAATCTCATCGACGGTACGGTTAGCGATTGGGTGGCTACCGATCGCGCCTTTGCCGAAATGCCGAGCGCCGAACGGCTTGTGTACGTACCAGGCCACGGCGACGTCGGTAGCGATCGCGATGTGCGGGACTTTCGCGCCTATCTCGTCGACCTTGAAAAGCTGGTGAGCGCCGGGCGCGGCGCGCATCTCGCTGGAGACGCACTGGTAAGGAGCATCGCTCCAAAGCTACGCATGCTTCACCGAGACTGGATCATCAGCGATCGAGCCGTCGGCCTCGAGATCCGCTACATGGACGAGGAACTCGCCGGGACTAAAAGCCGGCCGGTCTCCCAGCCCGACTAGCCACTACCGTCGCGCAGGCTGAAGGAGCGGCGCTATTTTCGGACTTTCCTCGATCGACGGCACGAACCCGGGCGTCGGGAACGGCCCTCGAGCCTGCTCATACGCATAGCCGAGGTTGAGGAGCAGCTGTTCGGACCACTTGGCACCCATGAAGCTCAAGCCAATGGGCAGCCCTCTTACTTCTCCCATGGGAACCGTCAGATGTGGATAACCCGCAACTGCGGCCAAACTTCCGGCACCGCCCTCGCTGAACTGGTCGCCGAGAACCACGTCTATTTTCCATGCTGGACCGGCCGTTGGCCCAACCAGCGCGACGACGTGATAATCCTTCAGAAGCTTGTCGATCCCTCCCGGGCCAGCCGCCTCGAAGCTCACCTGTCTTGCTTTCTTGTACGCAGGATCATCAAGTCCCTTGGTTTTTTGCGCCCGCTCAAACAGCTCCTGGCCGAACAGCGACATTTCCTGTGCCGAATGACTGTTGTCGAAGGAAATGAGATCGAGAAGAGTGCGAGCCTGGATCGGTGCTGGGCTGCCTTGCAGATACTTTGCCATGTCAGCCTTGAGCTCAGTGTCGAGAACTAAGCTCTCGTTCTTCCCAATAAGCCGGTCATCGAACTTCTTGATGTCGACGAGGACCGCGCCTTGCCGGCGCAGTAGGTCAAGAGCGGCATTGAATGTTGGGTCAAGTAACCGCCCCGACGCGAAGCGCATTACGCCAATGCGTGTGCCCCTCAGCGCATTGGCGTCCAGCCCGGCCGCATAATCGCGCTTGTGCTTGTCCGCACCGATTGTCGCCGGATCGTCAGGGTCGCTGCCGGCGATTACGGTCAGCAGCTGTGCAGCCTCGCCGACGGTGGCAGTCATTGGACCGGCAGTGTCCTGGCTGTGGCTGATCGGAACGATATGCGTTCGGCTAACGAGACCAACCGTCGGCTTGAGACCAACAATGCCGTTGATCGAAGCCGGGCACGTAATCGAGCCATCCGTTTCAGTCCCGATTGCAAACCGGACCAGTCCAGCGGCGACGGCCGCCGCTGACCCACTCGACGAACCGCACGCGTTTCGATCAAGCGCCCATGGATTGTGTGTCTGTCCACCAACGGCGCTCCAGCCGGAGATCGAGTGCGTCGAACGAATGTTGGCCCATTCGCTAAGATTGGTTTTCCCCAGAATGATCGCGCCCGCCAAGCGGAGCCGGGAAACAAGGGGCGCATCGCGGTTGGTCACATTGTTCGCAAGCGCGAGGCTCCCCGCGGTAGTCGCAAGTGGACCCGCCACCTCTATATTATCTTTGATGAGAACGGGCTGTCCGGCGAGCGGTCCTCGTTTATCGCTTGCGTCAACCCGCCTTGCCTGCTCGATCGCCGTGGGGTCGACGGCGATGACCGAATGCAGCACCCCATCGATGCGAGCTATCCGGTCAAGCGCGGTTCGGACATTCAACTCTGCCGGTAGCGGCGCTTGTGCGACGGCCGCTGTTGACGCTGCAAGTGCAGCTGCTGCGATAATGATCAGGTGACGCATGCCGGCCTCCGTTTTCGATCAGCGAGGAGCAAGCAACGCGTCAAGCGTACCTGGTCCAGTGCCGACCTTTTCGAGCCGCGGGTAGCGCAGCCCACCGTGCCAATCGAGCTTGACCGTTCGATAAACGTCGCCGTCGTGGATCAAGAGTTCGGGTGGACTGCCATTTCCTGCCGCAGCCTTGATTGCTTCCTTGATCGCATCGCTGCCGAATTTACGGCCATTCACGGCGACGATTTCAGAACCGATCGTCAGTCCAGCGTCGAATGCCGGACTGTCCCACAGCACGCTTCCGATCTTTCCGTCGTTGCCAACCGAAAATCCGCCCGAATAAGTAAGATCGGTCGTCTTTCGTGTTTTCTCGGCCACCTTTGTCCAGTTGGTCGGCTTGTCCGTGAAGATCAGCCGATAGCCGCCCTGCGTGATTCCTTCCAATGGCGGATTGGGAGCAATGTCGTAAACGCGACGCTGCAGATATCCGCGCCAGTCATACGGCTGGACTCTGTTCAGCGTATTGACCACGTCATCAAGTGTGTAGGTCAACTCGCCGTAGTCGCGATCGCGCATGCCGAAGAAGGCTCGCGCGAAATCGTCGATCGAGCGCTTCCCCGCCGATTGCTGACGGATGATGCGGTCGACATCGATCCAGATGAGCTGACCTTCGCTGTAATAATCCTCGCTGCGCTGCCAGCTGCGCCACGGCTGCGGCGATCGCTGTGCAATGATCGGGTCGTTGGTCGTATCTTCAAGCGATCGCCAGACGCGTCCTGGCGTGCCGGGTCCATAGGTCGCTGCCGTGGCTGCAATTGCGTCGAGCGTATCCTGCTTGCTGAGCATGCCAGAGCGCGCCGCGAGCACATAACCCCAAAACTGCGTCTGGCCTTCGTAGACCCACATCAGCGTGTCCTGCATCGGCGTTCGATAGTCGGGTGTCCAGAGATCCGCCGCGCGCCGATATTTGCCGTTCCAGCTGTGGGTATATTCGTGCGGCATCAGTGAGCTTCGGTCACTGAGATGGTTGTCCCAATCGGTGAAATAACCGCGTCTTACTCCGTCCTCGGAGCTTCGATGATGTTCGAGCCCCTCGCCGCCGAGATAATCGGAGATCGTGAGAAGAAAGTCGTAATGGTCGTAATGCTGCGCACCGAAAACCTTGAGCGCTTGATCAACCATTCGCTTGTGACTGTCGATTTGGGCGGGCGTTGCGGCGAGCTCGGATTCGTTATCGGCGATGACATCGAGGGCAACGTCCGGCGTAAGCTCAAATCGGCGGTAATGAGCACCGGCGATTAGCGGAGAATCCATCAAGATCTCATAATTGGTGACCGGATAATCGATACGAGTTCCGCTCTGTGCGCTGGGGCGCAGTGCCGTCGCGACCTTCCATCCTGCGGGAACGATGACCGAAGCCTGAATCGGGATGTCGCGAACATAATAGCCGGCCGGGTACATCGAATTGGCGATCCACTCGATGCTTGCCATGTCGGGAGTTGCAACAATTCTACCCTGGTTTCCGGACGTTGGCGAAACATACTGAAAATCAACATCAACCGCGTTGACGCCCTCGGGAACAGCGACGTGAAACGCGTAGACA
>DASRBJ010000332.1:0-4269 GCA_035653695.1 Sphingomicrobium sp. | reverse complement strand
ACCAGGTTCGCGGTGAACAGGAAATTCCCGTCTGTTCACATCGTATCGGCACGTTGGCAATTGTTCCGCCCGACAAGGAATGGTGGCGCGAATTGAACCTTGGAAGTCCCGAAGCGGTCATCAAGGTGTTCGTGCAGCAGTCCGGATGCTTCACGCTCGTCAATCGCGACCGCGCCATGCAAAGCCGCGCCATGGAGCGAGCACTTGCCGACCAGGGAGAATTGCAGCGTGGAAGTCGCATGGGAGCAGGTCAGGTCAAGGCTGCGGATTATTTTCTGCAGCCAGATATCGTGAGCACAAACAAGAATTCGGGTGGCGGCGGTGCGGGCGCGGCAATCGGCGGTCTGCTCGGTCACCTTGGCGGCTGGGGCGGTGCCGTCGGGGCTATTGCTGGAGGCATCAACGTCAAAAAGGGCGAAGCCAATGTGACGCTTTCGCTGGTGAACTCGCGCACGACCGAAGAGGAAGCCCTGACCGAGGGATATGCGCGCAAGACGGACGTCAGCTGGGGCGCGGGCGGCGGCGCTGGCTGGTGGGGCGGCTTCGCTGCCGCGGGCGGCTATGGATACCAGAATACCGAAATCGGCCAAGTGATCGTGCTCGCGTATCTCGATGCCTACAAGAAGCTCGTGAGCCAGCTCGGTGGAATGTCGGCTATTGCCGCTCCTGTTCCGGCCGCCGAACCAGTGCCCGCCCGTCGCCGCCACTAGGTCGGGCGAAGAGCGGGCGTTAACGGCGCAGCGAGCGCTTGTCCGCCGAAGCTGCTCGGCGGGCTGCGGCTGGCTGGCAATGGCCAGGCGCATTCGAGCAGGATCAGGGAAAAATAGTCACGAGTTGCAGCTAAGCGTCTGTAATCGAGCACTTCCTGCCGCTCATCAACCGCTGGCGCTTTTCATCGTTATTTACAGTCGTTAAAGCACCGCGCCGTTCGGTGGGAGTTGCAATTGCGAGATCACAAGGGAGCAGCCGAGCTGCTCGACGAAGCAGGGCCGGTCACGTCCGGGCTTCCGGCATTGGATTATATCTTGCGCGGCGGCTTTGCAGCCAATCGCATCCACCTCATCGAGGGCGAGCCTGGAGCCGGCAAGACAACCCTGGGCTTGCAATTCCTGCTCGAGGGCAAGAGCAAACAGGAGCGCTGCCTGTACATCACCCTCAGCGAAGGCCGCGCCGAGCTGATTAACGTTGCGCAGACCCACGGTTGGGACATGAACGGGATCGAGATCTTCGAACTCGTTCCACCCGAACTCAGCCTCGATCCTGAACGCGAACAGTCGATCCTTTATGCCTCGGACCTTGAACTTGGCGAGACGGTCAAGCTCGTCATGGAGGAAGTGGACCGTGTGGCTCCCGCGCGTGTCGTATTCGACAGCCTTTCCGAAATTCGCCTGTTGGCGCAGGGGCCATTGCGTTTTCGCCGCCAAGTGCTCGCGCTCAAGCACTTCTTTGCATCACGCCATTGCACCGTGCTGTTTCTTGACGACCTAACTCAGCGGGAGGATGATCTCAGCCTGCACAGCCTCGCCCATGGCGTTATTCGTCTCGAGCAGATTGCACTGACCTACGGCGCCGAGCGTCGCCGGCTTCGCGTGTACAAGATGCGGGGACGAGCATTCCATGGCGGATTTCATGATTTCCTAATTCGTACGGGCGGTCTCGAGGTCTTCCCAAGATTGGTTGCCGGTTCGCATCCCCAGCTGGCGGCGGAGCGGCGGTCGGCCAAGAGCGACATTGCCGAGCTTGACGAGCTGGTCGGCGGTGGGCTCGACTATGGGACGTCGACGTTAGTCGTGGGTCCTTCCGGGTCGGGCAAATCGACGATTGCCATGCAATATGCTGCGGCGGCGCTAAAGCGCGGTGAAAGAGCGCTGTTCGTGAGCTTCGATGAGACGCAACGCGTGTTCCACGAACGAGCGCAGGGCCTTGGCTGGAATTTCGAGGAGGCGCAGGAGAAGGGAGACTTCCTGTTCCGGCAGGTCGATCCCGCCGAGCTGTCGCCGGGTGAGCTAGCCGGGTCCGTTTCGAAAGCGGTGAAAGAAGCCGGCGTTCGCATCGTCGTCCTGGATTCGCTCACTGGCTATCAGCACGCCATGCCGGAAGAGCAGTTCCTGCTCCTTCAGATGCACGAAATGCTGACCTACCTTAACCAGCAAGATGTCCTGACATTCGTCATTCTGGCGCAGAGCGGAATGGTGGGCCAGATGCAGTCGCCGGTCGATATGACCTATCTGTCCGACGCCGTTCTTCTGTTGCGGTTCTTCGAATCGAACGGAGAAATCCGACGGGCGATCTCCGTCATCAAGAAGCGGACGGGCGATCACGAGAGCTCGATCCGTGAAATGCGCATCGACGATGGCGGTGTGCGCGTCGGCGAAAAGCTCTCGGGTTTCCGCGGCGTGCTGACCGGCACACCAGTTTACGAGGGGCGGGGGGCGCTTCTCGAGGACCGGGGTGGCTGACCAGCATAATCACGACAATGCGCTGCTGATCCTCGCGCCTGATGGACGCGATGCATCGGTCTTGCGCGCAGTTCTTTCAGAGGCCGGGATTGATGCGGAAATCGACGCTAACGGAGCGAAGCTGTTCGATGCGTTGAGGGACGGCACGCATGCCGGCGCCTTGCTCACCGACGAGGGATTGACGCGCGTCGGTCTCTCGGCGCTTCGCGGCGCCGTCGACCGGCAGCCGACCTGGTCTGATTTTCCGTTTGTCGTCTTGGCTCGTCGGGGACAGGCGAACCGCGGTGACTTGCGGCATGTCGAGCAGGCGCTGAACGCTACAGTGCTCGAACGGCCGTTGCATCCGACCTCGTTAGTCAGTGCCGCTCGCTCAGCCATTCGCGGCAGAGGCCGGCAGAGGCTCGCTGCGCGGCATCTCATGGAACTCGAAGAGGCTCGGCGCGAACTCAGAAATCTCGCAGACTCGCTGGAAACGAAGGTACGCGAGCGTACGCGTGATCTCGCGAGCGCGAACGATCGCCTGACCGCCGAAATCGCCGAGCGTGAGAAGGCGGAAGCTCGTCTCGTGCAGGCACAGAAGATGGAAGCCGTCGGACAGCTGACCGGTGGTCTCGCGCACGATTTTAACAACCTCTTGACGGCGGTTGTCGGTTCGCTCGACCTCCTCTTGCGAAGGACCGATGACGAGCGGCTGCGAAAGCTCGCCCGCAACGCTTTGCAGGCGGCTGAACGCGGCGGTCAGCTCACCGCGCAGCTCCTTGCCTTCTCCCGGAGACAGCGCCTGACCCCAACGGCGCTCGACGCGAACGAGATCGTCTCGGGCATGGGCGATCTCCTTGCACGTACGATCGGGCCGCACATTCGGATTGAGACGATCCTTGATCCGCAGCTGTGGCGCGCTCTTGCCGATCGTACCCAGATTGAGGTCATGATCCTCAATCTCGCGCTTAACGCGCGCGACGCGATGCCGAACGGTGGACGAGTGACCATCGCAACGTCAAATCTCTCGTCCGTGCCCCCCGCGCTTTCGACAGAGCTCGCGCCGGGCGCCTATGTTGCGATTTCGGTAACCGACACCGGTACCGGCATGCCGCCCGAAGTGCTGAGCCGAGCGTTCGAGCCATTCTTCACGACAAAAGAGACTGGACATGGAACGGGCCTCGGTCTGTCGCAGCTCTATGGATTTGCAAAGCAATCGGGAGGCACGGCACGCATCGATAGTACGCCAGGCGAGGGCACGACCGTCACGATCTTTCTTCCGCGCACAGAAGAACAGGCACCTACCCAAGCGGTGCTGCTCGAGCGCACAGCCAAGCGCGAACAAGTGTCAGTCCTGCTGGTTGATGATGACGACGGCGTGCGCGATGTCTGTACGGCGATGCTTGAGGACATGCGGTGCAAGGTCACTGCCGTCGCAAGCGGCGAAGAAGCCCTTCGAGCGCTCGAACATGAGAGCTTCTCGCTGTTACTGACCGACATTGCCATGCCGGCAATGAACGGGGTCGAGCTCGCGCGACGTGCGCGCGAGATGGCGCCAGCCATGCCCGTACTCTTTGCAACGGGTTATGCTGACCTACAGGTCTTTGGTGAGCAGCTCAGTGATGAAACGGTGGTCCGCAAGCCCTATCGCCTTTCAGAGCTTGCTGCGCGCGTCGAAGCGACGATTGACGCCGGTCGTGGCCCGAACGTCGTCGATATCCATCGTCGATGAAGAGACATGCTAAGGTTCGCTTGATCGTGCGGAAGACGCGCCCTTCCAAGTAAATCAAGCCGCCTCGCCTGGGATGCCCCGGCTCGCGGCGCGCCCTTT
>DASRBJ010000331.1:0-10313 GCA_035653695.1 Sphingomicrobium sp. | reverse complement strand
GCAAGTTTCGCTATCGCGAGCGGAACCGCGATCAAAGATTACGAAAATCTGCCAGCGGAGACCGCCGAGCTCAACTACGCGGAACTTCGCAAGCGGGCTCGCCCGTTCGTCCTCCCGCTCAATCCGCTCGACCCTGAACCCGTCGAGCGCGCCGCTTATGATGCGGCGTACAAGGGCGTCAGTGATGCACTGACCTTGTTTCTATGGCGCAGGCCCGCTTTCTATCTGACACGGTGGGCGGCGCGTGCACGCCTTGCCCCCAACTTTGTTACGCTCGTTGGCGCGATCCTGTGCATTGCCGCCTTCTTTCTTTTCTGGCGCGGCGATTATTGGCTTGGAACGCTTTCGGGCTTCGTTTTCATGGTCCTCGACACGGTCGATGGGAAGCTTGCACGCTGCACCGGTGCTTCTTCCAAGTGGGGGAACATCTTCGACCACGGGATTGACGTCGTGCACCCGCCGTTCTGGTGGTGGGCGTGGCTTCATGGCCTTCGTGCCTATGGCCGTCCGCTCGAGCCTTTTTCGGCAACGATGGTGCTGTGGGTGATCATCGGCGGGTATCTCGCGCAGCGGCTCATCGAGGGCGTGTCGATCAAACGCTTTGCCGGCATGGAGATTCACGTCTGGCGGCCACTCGACAGCAAGTTCCGGCTAATCACGGCACGGCGGAACCCGAACATGGTGTTGCTTGTCGTGGGCCTTCTGTTCGGAAGGCCCGATGTTGGCCTTGAGGCCGTGGCCTGGTGGACGCTGGTCAGTCTCATCTTCCACGCAGTCCGGCTGGCGCAGCTGACCGAGCTGCAGGCGCGTGGGGAAAAGGTGACGTCCTGGCTCGCCGGATGACCTGCACGGCGATCGTTCTTGCGGGCTCACGACCTGGCCCGGACGCGTTCGCGGCAAGTTTCGGGACAGATCTAAAGGCGCTCATTCCGGTTGCGGCGAGACCGATGGTCGCCTGGCCCGTTGCCGCGCTCCTGCAAAGTTCCAGCATTGGCCAGGTCGTTGTTCTTGCGCAGCAGCCGCATCGTATCGCACCGGTCCTTCCCGATGACGATCGGATCGTCACGCGCCGTTCGAAGGACACGATCGCCGAAACCATTCTAGCACTGGTTGATGAGCCCGATCTTAAGTGGCCATTGCTCGTAACAACCGCCGACCATGTTCTCCTGACGTCCTCAACCATTGACGATTTTTGCAAGCAAGCGAGTGCCTCTCAAGTCGCAATTGGAGTGGTCGTTCGCCGAGCGCTGTTGAACCGACTTCCAGCAACGAGGCGAACCTGGCTCAAGTTTCGCGGAGACGCCTACACGGGCGCCAATCTCTTTTTCTTGGCGTCGCCTGCCGTCCGACCGGCAATCGAGGTCTGGCGCTCGGTCGAGCAGGATCGCAAGAAAGCCTGGCGCGTCGTCTCGCTCACGGGTCCGTTCGTGCTGCTGATGGCAGCGCTACGCTTGATCACTCTCGACCAGTTGTTGTCGCGCCTCAGTGATCGCTTGGCCCTGAAGATCCGCGCAATTCGTCTGACGGATCCGCTCGCGGGAGTCGACGTCGACAAGCCCGCCGACCATGAACTTGTCGAAGCCATCATTGCGGGGAAAGCATGAGCGCGCTTGCGGTCTATGACATGGACCGAACCGTCACTCGACGAGCAACCTACACCCCCTTCCTGCTGCACTGCGCGGTTCACCGCGCGCCATGGAGGCTCATGCTGCTCCCGTTCGTCATGGCCTCGATGGTGGCTTATGTGGCGCGCCTCATCGACCGCGCTCGCCTCAAGGAAATCAACCACCGATTGCTGATTGGAGGCAAGGTTCACCCGCGCGAACTGGAGCCTCTCGTCGAAAGCTTCGCGGACCGGCAAGTCGCCACCAACATTCGGCCAGGTGCCATTGCCGCAATCGCACGCGACCGCGCTGAAGGCCGAAGGCTGGTGTTGGCTACGGCATCCTACAGGCTTTATGCGACGGCCATTGCCCGCCGCCTCGGCTTTGACGACGTGATTGGCACAGGGTCGGTCATTGGCCTTGATGAACGCGTGCATGCGAAGATCGCCGGCGAGAATTGCTATGGGCCAGCCAAGATGCGGATGATCGTCGATTGGCTGGAACGATCGGACCTCAGCGATCATGGACATGTTCGTTTCTATTCAGACCATGTGTCCGATCGCCCGGCGTTTGAGTGGGCGGACGAACCGGTGGCGGTCAATCCACACCGTAAACTCCGTGTGCTTGCAGAGGTTAATGGGTGGGCGATCGAGGACTGGGGCTAGGCGAGCGGCTTGGCGTTCAGCCCCTAGCGCCAGCGATACGAAGAAAATTGCGGCAGGGAAGCGTCGGCTCTTCCTGGTGGATCATCCACATTCCGGTGACGGCAAGCGGATCGAGGATGGGACGATAGATGAGGTTTGCCGATTGAAGAGCGCAGAGCGATTCCGCAAGGACCGTCACGCCGAGGCCGGCCGCGGCGAGCCCAAACATGGTTGAAATCTCGCCGACGGTCTGCGCGACCTTGGGCGTGACTTGCGCATCGCGCAGCATCGCCATGAATTCCTGCGTGAAGCCGCCGCTCCTCGTCTGTGCGTAGACGAGCATCGGTTCGTTCTCGAGATCCGTCAGCTGAATTCCGTCGAGTTTTGCGAAACGATGATCCCGACGCATGGCGACGAACAGCCGCTCGGTGACGAGTGACACAGCCACGACACCAGCCGGCAGTTGCGGGCGGTGCGAGCGGCGAAGGAAGCCAATGTCGAGTGCCCGATCGGCAACTGCTTCGATCTGCGCGGGTCCGCCTTTTTCAGAGAGACTGAGCTTGATGTCGGGATAGGCCTGGCGGAAATCATGAATGGCTCTTGCAATGCGAGGGATGAATGGAGCCGAGGCGTTGAAGCCGATGGCCAGGTCGCCGAGTTCTCCTCCAGCAGCGCGCCTTGCAATGGTAATCGCATGATCCGCCTGGGCGAGTGTCGCACGGGCTTCGACCAGGAACAGCTCGCCCGCCGGGGTCAAGGCAACATGGCGGCTGGTCCGCTCGAACAGTCGAACGCCAAGCTCCTCCTCAAGCGCGCGGATCTGCTGGCTAAGTGGCGGCTGCGAAATACCGAGGTGCTGCGCCGCACGCGCAAAATGCAGATCTTCCGCCACCTGCACGAAATAACGTAAGTGTCTGAGCTCCATTGATATGTATTAACTATCGATCATACCATAAACAATATTAGACAAGCCCCGCCTATGCGCTAGAAATGCTGCGGTGCAGCGCCGCTTCGCGGGGTGCTGAATCCATTCGACCACGGCCACCAGTTCGCGTTGCGGCGGGGCAACCTGGAGCGATCGATCTTGATCGGAATTGTACGTATCGCGCTCGCGCGGCCGCTCACGTTCATCGTGATGGCGATCCTCATCGGGATCGTCGGGATCCTTGCCGCCATACGGACGCCCGTCGACATCTTCCCGAACATCGGCGTTCCCGTGATTGCCACCGCCTGGCAGTATCAGGGCCTATCGCCCGATCAAATGTCGGGACGAATGATTACGCCGTTCGAGCGCATACTGACGACGACCGTCAACGACATCGACCACATCGAAAGCACGTCCCTTCCCGGCATGGGAGTCGTAAAGATCTATTTCCAGCCGGGCGCCGATATCCGCACGGCGACGGCACAGGTAACGAGCGTCAGCCAGACGGTGCTGAAGCAGCTGCCGCAGGGCGTAAATCCACCCCTCATCCTCAACTATAATGCGTCGACCGTGCCGATTCTTCAGTTGGCGCTCTCGGGCAAGGGCATCTCCGAAGGCCAGATGTTTGACACGGCGATCAACCAGATCCGGCCGGGCCTGGTCACCGTCCCTGGCGCAGCAATTCCTTATCCCTCGGGCGGCAAGCAACGGCAGATTCAGATCGATCTTGACCCGCAGGCCCTACAGTCCAAAGGCCTGTCGGCCCAGGATGTCGGCAACGCAATCGCCGCGCAAAACCAGATCACCCCGGTCGGCTTCGTCAAGATCGGCGACTTCCAATATAATGTTGCGCTCAACAATGCGCCCACTTCGGTCGAGGCGCTGAACGACCTGCCAATCAAGGCGGTGAACGGTGCCGAGATCTACATGCGCGACGTCGCGCACGTACGAGACGGTTCCGCGCCGCAAACCAACGTCGTCCATGTCGATGGCTCGCGCTCGGTGGTCATGACCATCCTCAAGAATGGCGCAACCTCGACGCTTGCCATTGTTCAGGGCGTGAAAGACGCGCTTCCAAAGATCCAGCAAACGCTCCCCTCGAACCTGAAGGTCGTACCGATCGGCGACCAGTCACTGTTCGTGAAGGCTGCCGTCCAGGGAGTCGTCAAGGAAGGCGCGATCGCTGCCGCCCTGACGAGCCTCATGATCCTGCTCTTTCTCGGCTCATGGCGCTCAACGGTGATCATCGCCATCTCGATTCCGCTCGCGGTGCTTACGGCGATCATCGCGCTTGCGGTGACCGGAAACACGCTCAATATCATGACGCTGGGCGGCCTAAGCCTCGCCGTTGGCATTCTCGTCGACGACGCAACGGTTACGATCGAGAACATCAACTGGCATCTTGAGCACGGCAAGCCCGTCAAGGAAGCCATTCTCGACGGTGCGGCGCAGATTGTCACTCCGGCGTTCGTATCCTTGCTGTGCATCTGCATCGTCTTCGTGCCGATGTTCTTCCTCCCAGGAGTTGCCGGCTTCCTGTTCGTGCCGCTCGCCCTTGCGGTCGTGTTTGCAATGATTGCCTCGTTCATACTCTCGCGCACGCTCGTGCCGACGATGGCGATGTACCTCCTGAAGCCCCACTCGAATGGCGATGACCACGAGCTGCACAGCGCCGGAACAGCAAAGTCGCGCAATCCGCTCGTCCGGTTCCAGCGCGGATTTGAATCACGCTTCGAAGCGGTACGCAGCCGCTACGGTCATTTGCTCGAGCAGGCGCTGCGCGCGCCCAAGCCATTCATTGTCGGCTTCCTTGGGGTAGTTCTTCTCTCGTTTCTGCTCGTCCCCTTGCTTGGGCAGAACTTTTTCCCGTCGGTCGACGCCGGGCAGATCGCAATGCACGTGCGAGCACCAATTGGAAGTCGCATCGAGAGCACGTCCGCCGAGTTCGATCGCATTGAACGATCAATCCGAGCGATCATACCGCCGTCCGAACTCGTGTCCGTCGTTGACAACATCGGCCTTCCCGTGAGCTCGATCAACACGACCTACAATAATTCAGGAACGATCGGCCCGCAGGATGGCGACATCCTCATTCAGCTCAGCGAACGTCACCGACCAACGAATGATTATATTCGCAAGCTGCGCGAAACTTTGCCCCGTGAATTCACCGGTTCGACCTTCTCGTTCCTGCCCGCCGACATAACCAGCCAGATCCTGAACTTTGGCGCTCCAGCGCCGATCGATATCCAGGTCGCTGGTGGCTCGGACCCATCCAAGAGCGAGGCGTACGCCAAGCTCATTTTGCGCAAGATCGCCCTCATCCCAGGCGTTGCCGACGCGCGGATCCAGCAGAGTTCGCATTATCCGCAACTCGACGTGAACGTTGATCGAAGCCGAGCCGTCCAGGTCGGCCTTACCGAACGCGACGTGACCACCAGCCTCGGCGCAAGCCTAGCAGGCACTCAGCAGACGGCACCGACCTTCTTCCTCAACCCTGAGAGCGGCGTCTCCTATGCGGTGGTCGCGCAGACCCCCGAGCGGCAAATCGCCTCGATCAGCGATCTTGCGAACGTGCCGATTACCGGCAGCAATGCGCAGGGTTCGCAGGTTCTCGGCGGTGTCGCGACAATCGAGCGGGGAACGTCGCCGGCGGTCGTTTCGCACTACAATATTGCGCCCACCGTCGATGTTTACGCAACTCCAAACGGCCGCGACCTTGGTGCGGTGGCCGGTGACATCAAGGGCGTATTGAAATCCCTTAAGGCCCAGGCGCCGAAGGGCGTGACGGTTACTCTTCGCGGGCAATATGCGACGATGCAAACCGCCTTCTCGGGCTTGGCGATGGGCCTTATCGGAGCCATCCTCCTCATCTACCTCCTGATCGTCGTCAATTTTCAAAGCTGGCTCGATCCCTTCGTCATCATTACCGCTTTGCCAGGGGCGCTTGCCGGGATCATCTGGATGCTCTTCACGACGGGGACGACGCTGTCGGTACCCGCGCTTACCGGCGCAATCATGTGCATGGGTGTTGCGACCGCCAACTCGATCCTCGTCGTCAGCTTTGCGCGCGAGCGCCTTGCGGAACATGGTGAAGCCGTGCGTGCCGCTCTCGAAGCGGGTATCACGCGCTTCCGCCCGGTATTGATGACCGCGCTTGCAATGATCATCGGGATGCTGCCGATGGCAATGGGCCTCGGCGAAGGCGGCGAGCAGAATGCGCCGCTCGGCCGCGCGGTGATCGGCGGTCTTCTCGTTGCAACTTTCGCGACGCTGATGTTCGTTCCCGTCATTTTCAGCTTGGTCCATCGCCGCCGCACCGCCGCAGCGCCGAGCGCGACCATTCGTTTGGAGGAAGTGCATGCCTGAGGGCAGCAATAACCGTTCACTCAAGCTGTGGGGCATCGGCGCCGCGGTCTGCGCCCTAGGCGTCGTTGCTACCGGCGTTGCTGCGCGCCGGCATAACGAGCACGAACTTGCGAAATGGACGGCGGCGCAATCGACGCCCGTCGTGACGGTCATTCACCCGAAGCCCGCAACGGCAAGTGGCAACCTCGTCCTCCCGGCAACGCTACAGGCGTTGAACAGCGCGCCAATCTACGCGCGCACCAGCGGCTACGTTCGAAAATGGTTCGCCGATATTGGCCAACCCGTACGCGCCGGCCAGGTGCTCGCCGTGCTTGATGCGCCGGAAGTCGATCAGCAATTGGCCGCGGCCAAGGCTGACCTCCAGACAGCTCGCGCGAACCAGCAGCTTGCCGCGACAACGGCCGTTCGCTGGAAAAACATGCTCGCGCAGGACGCCGTTTCGAAACAGGAGACCGACGAAAAAGTTGGCGATCTTGCCGCAAAGGCAGCGGTCACGCGTGCTGCCGCCGCCAACGTGAACCGCTTGCGATTCACGCAAGGCTTCACGCGACTTGTCGCGCCCTTCAGCGGCATCGTCACGACGCGCGCGACCGAAATCGGCCAATTGGTGACCGCCGGGAATGCGAACGCTGCTCCGTTGTTCACGGTGGCGGACGTCAGCACGATGCGCGTGTTCGTTCGCGTTCCGCAGAGTTATTCCGCACAGGTGCACCCAGGGATGCACGTCGCGCTCACGCTTCCCGAATATCCAGCGCGGACGTTCGATGCGACGTTGGTTCGGAGCGCGGGCGCGGTCGATCCAAGCTCGGGCACCGTTCTCGTCGAATTGCAGGCGCCCAATGCCGACCGGTCGCTGAAGCCCGGCGCTTATGCGCAAGCGAGCTTTCCACTAAGCGGTGCCGGCGGCACCGTGACGCTCCCGGCGAGCGCACTCATCACCGGCGACAAGGGAACCCAGGTTGCCGTGATTGGTCCCAATGGCCGAGCGCTCCTCAAGAACGTCAAGCTTGGCCGCGACCTTGGCAGCACGGTCGAGGTGAGTGCCGGGCTCTCGATGAACGACCGCGTGATCGACAGCCCACCGGATTCGCTCCAGAACGGCGACCCAGTCCAGGTTCACTCGGATAGTGGCAATGCCGCGCGTTAAGTCAGCGCTCTTTTGTGGCGCGCTGCTGATGACGGCTGCATGCGCTACGGCTCCAGAGTACAGGCGACCAGCGGTACCGGTACCTGCAGAATATAAAGAAGCTAGTGGCTGGCAGGCCGCCGGCACCAATGTCGCGCCGCCCGGGCATTGGTGGGAAATTTTCGGCGACCCGGTGCTGAACGGGCTCGAGGCGCGGATTGAACAGGGCAATCCGAGCCTTTTCGCGGCGATTGCTCGGTATGAGCAGGCGCGCGGTTTGCTGGGGCAAGCGCGCGCTGACCAATTTCCAGAGGTCGATGCGGGAGCGGATGCCGAGCGTACCCGATTGTCCGCCGGTCGCCCGCTGTCGGGAGGCAATGCCGCCACCTACAATCTCGTGACCGTCGGACCGTCGCTTACCTACGAACTCGATCTGTTTGGGCGCGTACGAAATTCCGTGCGCGCGGCGACGGCCGAAACGGAGGCAAGCGCCGCGGATGTTGCCGCACTTCGTCTTGGCCTCGAGGCGCAGCTTGCGACCGCCTACTTCCAGATGCGCGGCCTCGACGCAAGGACCGTCCTTCTTCAGCAGACGGTAGCGGCCTACAGCCATGTCTATGCGCTGATTGCGACGAGGCACCAGGGCGGCATTGCTTCGGGCGTCGACCTCAGTCGCGCCGAGAACCAACTCGCAAGCGCGCGCGCGGAACTCTCGGCCGTCGCGATCGATCGCCAGCGGGACGAGCATGCCATTGCCGTGCTGGTCGGTGACCCGCCGGCGGCGCTTTCGCTACCACTAGTGAACCAGTCGATCACGGCGCCCGCTGTCCCGGCAGGACTCCCGTCGACATTGCTTGAGCGCCGTCCCGATATCGCCGCTGCCGAACGGCGGGTCGCCGAAGCGAATTCGCGGATAGGCGTCGCTCGCGCCGCGCTCTTCCCGTCGATAACCCTTGGACTTTCGGGAGGGTTTGAGTCGACCGCCGGCACACTTCTAAGCGCCGCGAACAGCTTCTGGACGCTCGGGCCACTTTCGGCGGCAATGGCAATCTTCGACGGTGGCCGAAGGCGCGCTGGAGTAAGGATCGCGCGTGCTCAGTATGAGGAAGCCGCAGCCAACTACCGGCAAACGGTTCTCACCGCCTTCCGCGAAGTCGAGGACGATCTTGCAAGCCAGCGGCTGCTCGGAACGCAAGAGCGTGACCAGCAGGAAGCCGCTGCCGCGGCTGACCACACCCGCGACCTCGCCCTCATTCGTTATCGCGACGGCGCAGCGGACTATCTCGAAGTCGCGACGGCTCAGACTGCCGCGCTCGACGCCGAGCGCGCGCTTCTCGAAGTGAGGACCCTCCAGCTCACGACCGCCGTCGACACGGTTCGGGCGACCGGCGGACTATATTCGAGCCGTGGAGCCGCGGCCTAGATCCGGCTCCCGCGTGAATGTTTGCCTTGCTCGCGCGAACGCCGGCCGCGGCGATCATCGCTAAAATACTGGTCACGACGCGGGTGAAACGAGGAACTGCTCGATGCGGCCATTGGCGCCCGGTTCGTAGAAGGTGGAGACCGAGAGCTTCGTCGCCGGATACGTAACGGTGTACCCCTGGATGACGAAACCGCCCCGCAGCACTGGGTTGCCCGACGGCTCAAATGCCAAGGGCGCGCCCAATCGAGCAACGCTCGAGTGGAAGTCGGCAATGGCTTCCGGCGTGAAGTAGAAACTGGCGTTCTTGGTGAGCAGCGACCGGTCGACCCTTCCTGCCCGCAGTTCGTCGAACAAGGTGCGTGCACGTCGAGCCTGGGCGGCGCTAACCGGATCCTGTGTTGCCGAGGGCAGAATGACATCGGCAATGTCCGCCGCGATGCGCGTGAACGCGCTGCCGGTATTCCAGCTGTTGGTGAGTACGACGACTGCGGAACGCTGATCGGGGTAGACGGTGTTTACCGAAAGGAACCCGACCGCCTCGCCGGTATGGGTGACCTCCCGGCGCGGAGCCGAACGCAGCGCAACGCCAAGCCCATAGTTGGTGCCCTTGCCATTGTTGAGCTTGACCTCGGTCTCCTGCTCCTCCCAGTCTTTTGGCGGGAGAACGGCTCTATTGATGCGCGCGATGTCCCACGTCGCGAGGTCCCGCGCCGTCATCGACAGCTCGCCTGCGGCATAGAGCCATCCTCGAGCAGCCGGCCGCTGTAATCGAACCGGCCCAAGCGCGTAGCGCGTATAGGGCGCTGGAAATGCCGGGGTGTTCGTCATGTCCTGGTCAAGGACGCTGGTCATTCCGAGGGGCCGAAAGATCTTCTCTCGAAGGAAGGTCATCAGCGGCTCGCCACTGACTTTCTCGATGATAAGGCCAGCAACCACATAGCCGGTGTTCGAATATTGCCACTGATCCCCTGGCTGGAAGTCCAGTGGTTTCTTGGCCCACTTGTCCACGATGTGCTGCGGGCTCGTCGGCACCGTCATGTCGGCGAACATGTAGTCTTGCGGCCAATAATCCTCGAGCCCCGACGTGTGGCTGAGCAGCTGCCGGATGGTGATACGGTCACCTTCCGATATTCCAGGAAGGTACTTCGAGACATGGTCGTCGAGGCTAAGCTTGCCTTCGTCTCTGAGCAGCAGGAGCCCCATCGCCGCGAACTGCTTCGAGTTG
>DASRBJ010000330.1:0-8100 GCA_035653695.1 Sphingomicrobium sp. | reverse complement strand
TGTGAACAGACGGGAATTTCCTGTTCGCCGCGAACCTGGTCCTTGCGAGCCGAACTCGGGTCTGCAAGCGCAGACGACGAAACCATCACGAGCGCAACGCCCGCGAGATGCGCAAATTTTGCCATGGATACGCCCCTCTAGTTAAGCTCTTGCCACTTAACAGGGATTTGCCTGAGTCGGAAGGTCGACATTCCGCTGCCGCCGCTAAATCGCAACGCTTGCTGACAGCTTCGGCTCGCCCTGCTAGCGCCCCCGCCAGACCAACCTCAGCAAAGTGTTTCAAAATTGTCGGCCGACATCTCCCGCATTCGGAATTTCTCGATCATTGCGCATATCGATCACGGCAAGTCGACGCTCGCGGATCGACTAATCCAGGCCTGCGGCGGCCTGTCTGACCGTGAAATGCAAGCGCAGGTCCTCGACAACATGGACATCGAGCGCGAACGGGGAATCACGATCAAGGCGCAGACGGTACGGCTCGACTGGAGGGGCTATGAGCTCAACCTCATGGACACGCCCGGGCACGTCGATTTCGCATACGAGGTTTCGCGCAGCCTCGCGGCATGCGAGGGAGCATTATTGGTTGTCGATGCAGCGCAAGGCGTCGAAGCACAGACTCTTGCGAATGTTTACCAGAGCATCGAGCACGATCACGAGATCGTGCCCGTTATCAACAAGATCGACCTACCGGCAGCGGACCCCGAAGGAGTTCGGCAGGAGATCGAAGAAATCATCGGCCTCGATGCGTCCGACGCCGTACTTGCAAGTGCCAAGACCGGCGTCGGAATAACCGAAGTGTTGCAGGCGATTGTCGACAAGGTGCCGCCGCCGAAAGGCGACAGCGCGAAGCCGTTGAAGGCCATGCTCGTCGACAGTTGGTACGATCCTTATCTCGGCGTCGTTATTCTCGTGCGCGTCATCGACGGGACGCTGCGCAAAGGAATGGCGGTGAAGTTCATGCAGGCGGGTACGACGCACCTCGTCGATCGCGTGGGCGTCTTCCGACCGAAAATCGAGCACCTGCCTGAGCTTGGCGCCGGCGAAGTGGGGTTCATAACCGCGCAGATCAAGGAGGTTGCCGAAACTCGCGTCGGCGACACGATTACCGATGCGAAGCGCCCTGCTCAAGAACCCCTGCCCGGTTTCAAGGAAGTGCAGCCGGTCGTGTTCTGCGGCCTGTTCCCCGTCGACGCAAATGACTTTGAGAAGCTTCGTGACAGCCTCTACAAGTTGCGATTGAACGATGCCTCGTTCAGCTTTGAAATGGAAACCAGCGCCGCACTTGGTTTCGGATTCCGCTGCGGCTTCCTGGGCCTCCTTCACCTCGAGATCATCCAGGAACGGCTCGCCCGCGAGTACGATCTCGATCTCATCACCACCGCGCCTTCCGTGGTTTATCAGGTGCGCCTCAGGAGCGGCGAGACGCTCCACATCCACAATCCCGCCGACTGGCCGGACCCGAGCCTCATTGAAGTCGTCGAGGAACCGTGGATCGACGCGACTATCTACGTTCCGGACAGCTATCTCGGCGCAGTATTGAAGCTTTGCCAGGATCGCCGCGGGATCCAAAAAGATCTCAGCTATGTCGGAACAGGGAGCCATGCGCGAGCGATGCTCCGCTACGAGCTGCCATTGAATGAGGTGGTGTTCGATTTCTACGATCGCCTGAAGTCGATCAGCCGTGGCTACGCGAGCTTCGATTATCACCAGGTCGGCCATCGCGAAGGCGACCTCGTCAAGATGAGCATCCTGGTGAACAACGAGGCGGTCGATGCACTTTCGATGATCGTGCACCGGGCAAACGCGGAGGCACGAGGTCGCGGCATGTGCGAGCGCCTCAAGGACCTCATACCGAGACACCTGTTCAAGATACCTATTCAAGCAGCGATCGGCGGCAAGATCATCGCACGCGAAACCATCGCGGCGCTTCGCAAGGACGTTACGGCCAAATGCTACGGCGGCGATGCGACGCGAAAGCGAAAGCTCCTTGAAAAGCAAAAGGAGGGGAAGAAGCGCATGCGCGAATATGGGAATGTTTCAATTCCGCAGGAAGCATTTATCGCGGCATTGCGCATGGGTGACGAAGCCTAAATCGGCGCTCCTGGCCGTTCGTTCGCGGCGGCTGATCCCTTCGAATGTGGGCCCCTCCAGTGCGTCACCGACGGCCCGGATGGCGGATTGAGCGCGATCGTGAGCTGACCCAATTATCTGTCTCGACTCTTTGTCCATTTGTCGGAATCATCACCGACAATGGCCGACGTAGGGCACAAGGGAGATGGTTTGGGAGAGCAGCAGCCTCCGAATGCGGCCGCGCTTCCGCCGGACCTTCCCCATTCGATGTTCACTGGTCCAGGGCTGCTCGCGCTCGCCGACCTCCTTCCCGTGATGACGGCCTTTGTTGATCGCGATGAGAAATTCCGCTTCGTCAACAAGCCCTATGCAGAGTGGCTTGGTGTTCCGCGCAAAGACGTCCTCGGCCGATCAATGCGCGAGATCTTGGGTGACAAGAATTATGCCGAGCGCAAGCCGCTCATTGATGCTGCACTTGCCGGCGAGCGCAAGTTCTTTGCCGCAACATATGAACATCCCGAGCGCGGTCGTCTCGCTCTTACAATCGATTACGTGCCGTGGATCACCGGTGATGCAATCGAAGCGGAGGGCATCTGCATCGTCCTCAATGATGTCACCGAACAACGGCTGGCCGAGCGATCGATACGCGAAAGCGAGGAGCGGTTCAGGAGGATCGCCAATTCGGCCCCAGCGCTGATGTGGGTGACCAGAATCGACCACGTAAGGGACTTCGTAAACGACGCCTACGCCGAGTTCGCGTGCGGGCCCGGGAGTGCGAAGGATGAAGCGCGTCTCCTCGATTGGCGTGAACGGATCCATCCCGACGATGTCGAACGGATCATTGCCGAAAGCGTCGCCGGCGAGGCTTCGGGAGCCGACTTCACGCTCGAGGGGCGCTACAGGCGCTATGACGGCGAATATCGCTGGTTACGAACCGTATCACAGCCGCGCTTTGGTCCTGACGGAGAATTGGTGGGTTTCATTGGCGTTGGAACCGACATTACCGTCGCCAAGGAAGCTGAACTCGAGCTTCGGCGGCAGGTAGAAGAACGAACGGCCCAGCTCGCGGCGAGTGAGGCACAGTTCAGAGCCGTCTTCGAAGCGGCTCTCGAAGTCATGGTGCTGCTCGAGCCGGACGGAACTGTGCTTGCAGTCAATAACCGTCGTGAGACCTGGCGAATGGAAGAACCCTCCAGGGCCATCGGCCAAAAGATCTGGGACGCACCGACAATGCGCGCCTATCCGCAGCACGTCGCATTAATGCGAAAGGCGGTCGCTGCGGCAGCCAGTGGCGAGGTATTCACGACTGACGTCAAGATGGAGCGTGACGGTGTTGCAACAGCCTATCTCGACGTCTCCGTCCAGCCGGTGCGAGCAGCGGACGGGAAGATCATCTATCTCCTGTTTGAAGCGCGCGACGTCACGGATCTCAAGAGTGCGCAGGAGCAGCTGCGGCAGAGCCAGAAAATGGAAGCTCTGGGCCAGCTGACCGGTGGCATCGCGCACGATTTCAACAACCTGCTTACGGTCGTGGTCGGCGGACTGGACATAATCACCAAGCGCGCTGAAGAGCCAAAGCTCAAGCGTTACGCCGAGAATGCTCTTGCAGCGGCCGAGCGGGGCGCGCGCCTCACTGGCCAGCTTCTTGCGTTCAGCCGCGTACAACGGCTCGAGGTCAGGCCTACTTATGTCGCCCCACTCATCGAGAACATGAGACCGCTGCTTCGCAATGTACTTGGTCCCGGCATCAACAAGAAGTTCGACCTTGACGAGGCCATGATCCCGGTGATGGCTGATCCGACGCAACTGGAAGTGGCGATCCTCAACCTTGCAATAAATGCCCGCGACGCAATGCCTGACGGCGGCGTGCTCACCTTTTCAACGACTCCGGTCAGGATTGAAGGCGACGGCGAACTTGATGATGGCGACTACATCGAGCTTTGCATCAGCGACACGGGAGTCGGAATGCCGCAAGAAGTCGCAGACCGCGCATTCGAACCATTCTTCACGACGAAAGAGGTGGGGAAAGGGACCGGACTTGGTCTGTCGATGGTGTATGGCATGGCGCGCCAGTCCGGCGGGGCAGCTCGGATCGAGAGCTCACCAGGCAAGGGCACGTCGGTAAAGCTGCTCTTCCGCACGGCTGACTCAACGATTAGCGAAGTCAGTGTCGCGGCCGATGACCCGGTCGCAGCCACGGTTCCCTTGGCGCCGATTTCTGTCCTCGTCATCGATGATGATCCAGATGTGCGGGGCTTTATCGCCAACAGCCTTGAGGAACAGGGCTACAGGGTCCGCGAGGCAAGTGACGGCACGCAGGGTCTCGCTGCGCTCGACCGCGAGACTCCTGATCTCGTGATCCTCGACTTCATCATGCCCGGTCTTTCCGGCGCTGAAGTTGCACGGCGCATCCGGATCAATCGTCCCGAGCAGCCGATCTTGTTCGTCTCCGGCTACAGCGAAACAGAAGCAGTCAAACGGACCGCCCCAGATGCGCCCTTGCTTGCCAAGCCGTTTCGTGCCGATGCTCTTCAAAAAGCGGTCCGCGGAGCAATTGCGGCGAGTACCTGAACCGACCAGCACGACGCGCGTTCAGGTGCCGTGCTACGAACATTCCTCGCGCTCTCGTTACTTTCTTGCATGTCGCGGCTCGCCGCGGAGCCGACGGCGGCGACGTTGAAAGTACAGCCTGCTGCGGTCGAGCTTCTCGAGCGCGACTGGGTCCTCATGAACTGGGCGCTGAAGCACTTCGATCGCAATGGCGACTTACTGCTTGAACCTGACGAGTTGCGCGTTGCGGCCGAGGCATTCCGAACGCTCGCTGATGCCAACCACGACGGGCGCGTCACTCCGCAGGAATATGCCGCCGCGCGCGAAGAGATACTGAAGCACGATTGACCAGCTTGTCCACCGATCGCTTACCAGCTTGCATGGCGCTCTCGCGAAGCCACGGGATCGCCAACCACTTGTGCGAACAGCATTTTCGACTAGAGGCGAGGGTACATGGATATGCCCCGTAGTCAGGCACTCGGCCGGCCCAGCTTTCTGTCGGGCGGCGGCGAGGTTCGCGACCTGATTGCCGAATTCGACTGGGGGTCGACCTCCCTTGGTCCAATCAACGACTGGCCTGCTGTCGTCAAAACGACCGTCGCGCTCATCCTGCAGTCGCCGGTCCCAGTCGTTACTCTGTGGGGCGATGCCGGCGTCATGATCTACAATGATGCCTACGCGCAGTTCGCGGGAGCGCGGCACCCCCAAATATTAGGGCTCGACGTTCTCGATGCATGGCCAGAGGTCGCGGACTGGAACCGCAATGTGATGGAGACGGTGTTCCACCGGGGAGAGACGATTTCCGTCCAGGATGAGAAACTCGTTCTGGAACGTCATGGGAAAGCTGAACCAGCTTGGCTCAACCTCGACTATTCCCCCGTTGTTGACGATGACGGCAACATTGCGGCCGTTATCGCGATCGTCGTCGAAACCACGGCCAAGGTCCGCGCGGAGCAGAGGATCAGCGGCGAACGCGAGCGGCTGAGGCGGATGTTCGATGCTGCGCCCGGTTTTACTGCGCTGCTCGAAGGAAAAGACCATCGCTTTGTCATGGCAAATGCGGCCTACGAAAGGCTCGTCGGGCGCTCCGTTATAGGTAAGAGCGTGCATGAAGCCTTGCCGGAAGTCGCGGAGCAGGGCTTCATCAGCCTCCTCGATAATGTCGCGCAATCGGGAGAGCCGTTCATCGGACGAGCAATCCCGGTGCGGCTCGGCAGTGCGGACGAGACGCAGGAGAAGTTCGTCGACTTCGTTTATCAGCCGATCGCCGACGAAGACGGCAAACCGATCGGCATTTTCGTTCAGGGATATGATGTCACCGATCACAAGCGCGCCGAGGCACTGCGGATCGTTCACAATGAAGTGCTCGAACTCGCGATCGAGGACAAGCCGCTCGGAAAGACGCTCGAGGCGCTTGCACGTACCGTGGAATCCCATTCGCGCTCCGGCGTAATCGCGTCAATCCTGCTGCTCGACCGCGACGGACGTCATCTGCGCCACGGCGCTGCGCCCAGTCTTCCAGAGGAATACAACAAGGCGATCGACGGTCTTGAGATTGGTCCCGACGTTGGCTCCTGCGGCACTGCTGCCTTCACCGGCCAAGCCGTTTTCGTGTCCGACATAGCGAACGATCCCAAGTGGAAGGACTTCCGCGACCTCGCTGCCGAGCACGGGCTTGGCGCCTGCTGGTCAGTCCCGATCGTCAGTGGAACCGGCAAGGTGCTGGGGACCTTCGCGATGTACCACCGCGAGCCGCGCGAGCCGGTGCCAGGTGACCTCGAGCTGGTCGATCTGATCACCCGAAGCGCCTCAATGGTCATCAGTCGAAAACAGGCTGAGACAGCACTCCGAGAGCTCAACGAGACGCTTGAAGCGCGCGTTGTCGAGGAGATTGCCGAGCGGCGCGCGGCAGAGGTCGCGTTGCAGCAGGCGCAGAAAATGGAATCGATAGGCAAGCTCACGGGCGGCGTTGCACACGATTTCAACAATCTGCTCCAGATCATTTCGGGCAACCTCCAGCTACTCCAGGCGGAAATTCCACCCGGGGGCAAGGCCGAGCGACGAATTACCAATGCGATGGCCGGCGTGCAGCGGGGAGCAAAGCTTGCAAGCCAGCTGCTCGCGTTCGGCCGCCGCCAGCCGCTCGAGCCCAAGGTCATCAATTTCGGTCGGCTGGTTGGCGGGATGGAAGATCTTCTTCGCCGAAGCATCGGCGAAGGTGTCGAGATGGAGACGATCGTGTCGCCAAGCCTCTGGAATGCCTTTGCTGACCCGACGCAGGTCGAAAACGCCATTCTCAACCTTGCCATCAACGCGCGCGATGCAATGGACGGAATGGGCAAGCTGACAATCGAAGTCCGCAATGCCCATCTCGATCATCATTATTCCCAGCAGAACCCGGGAGTCGAGCCCGGTCAATATGTGATGCTCGCCGTCAGCGATACCGGCAGCGGCATGTCTTCCGAGCTACTCGATCGCGTCTTCGAGCCATTCTTCACGACGAAGCCCGAGGGCAAAGGCTCCGGGCTCGGACTGTCGATGGTCTACGGTTTTGCCAAGCAGTCGGGTGGCCACGTAAAAATCTACAGCGAGATTGGCGAAGGAACGACCGTCCGACTCTATCTTCCGCGGGTCCACGAAAACGAAGATATTGCCGCCGGCCCTGAGCTCGTCGAAGCGGGCGGAGGCTCGGAAACCATCCTCGTTGTCGAGGACGACGCGGAAGTGCGTTCGACCGTCACGGACTTGCTGCGCGAGCTTGGGTACAAGGTGCTGACCGCCAAGGATGCCTCAAGTGCGGTTCCGATCCTCGAAAGCGGCGTCAAAATCGACCTGCTGTTCACGGATGTGGTAATGCCGGGACCGGTGCGAAGTCCTGAGCTTGCGCGCAAGGCGCGAGAGCTCATCCCCGGAATCGCAATCCTTTTTACGTCAGGGTATACGGAAAATGCCGTCGTGCACGGCGGGCGGCTCGATCCAGGCGTCAACTTGCTCGCCAAGCCCTATAGCCGAGCGGCGCTCGCAACCCGCATCCGCGATGCACTCAAGCGAACAGCGCTCGTACACTAAGCGCCGTCAATTGATGATGAGACGATAGCCGATGCCAGGCTCATTGACGATCAATCTCGGCTGGGATGGCTCGTCCTCGAGCTTCTGACGGAGCGCTCGGATCGCAACCCGCAAATATTCCGTCTGGCCAACATGCGCTGGTCCCCAGATCTTTCGAAGCAGGCTTTCATGCGTCAGCACTCGGCCGGGATGCTTTGCAAGTTCCGCAAGGAGTTCCCACTCCTTGGGCGTGACGTGGACCTCCCGATGTTGGCGGCGCACGATCCGGGCGAGGAGGTCGATTGAAACCTCGCCTGCTTCGACGACTTGTCGTTCGGTTTCCGACGCGAGTCTTTGCCGAAGCGACGCGCGAACGCGTGCGAGCAGCTCCTCGGTATCGAACGGCTTGGTGACGTAATCGTCGGCGCCGAG
>DASRBJ010000329.1:0-2928 GCA_035653695.1 Sphingomicrobium sp. | reverse complement strand
CATTTGCAGCTAGTCCAATCTTCGCCACGCCGGCGGCGAAAGCCGAGATCGATGCCAAGAGCGTCGCTGGTCAGAATCTCACCACCCTGACCTTCACGGATCATAATTGGGACAAGGACACGCTGAGTGTGGTGTTGAAGTTCAACAACGCGCCACCGATGGACCCGATCATCCAGAACGGTGGCGGCGGGCCGCCAAGGGGATCAAATAACTTCTTGCCGACCAGTGCAGGAGCGTTTGCGGTCGATCTGGCAATAGCGCTCGCAATCGGGGTCGTGATAGGCTTGATGCTTCGCCGGCTAGCTAAATAGGGGGACTGCTATTCTTCATCGACCGCTCTCCAGCGCGACTTCGGGCGGGGTGAGCGGCTCCGTGCGAACGAGACCGCCCGCGGTCCCTTTTGTACTTGCCGTCGGCGTCACGGGACATCGCGCCGAGGTGCTTGCCGAAGAGTCGCTGCCCATTTTGCGCAATCGCATCCGAGACGTGCTCGTTCAGATCCACCGATCCGGATGCGCGCTGCTCGAAACCGAGCGCGATTGCTATGCGCCGAGTGCGCCGCAGTTGCGGTTTGTCTCGCCGATAGCCGATGGCGCGGATCAGATCGCTGCAGAAGTCGCTTTGGAGCTCGGCTGGGAATTGCAGGTCGTGCTTCCGTTTGACCGGGCTACATATCGCGCCAGCCTCGCGAACCACGGCGCTCGAGAGCGCTTCGATGCGCTGCTCGGGCGCGCGAGCTGCGTGCTCGAGCTGCCTGGCGATCCTCACCACGATCTCGATGCCTATGTGATGACGGGTCGCGCGACCGTTGCCCACTGCGATTTGCTCATTGCAATTTGGGATGGCCGTCCGCCGCGCGGGCGTGGAGGCACCGGCGAGGTCGTGCAATTGGCATTGACCCGCGGGACGGCCATCATCCATGTTGCACTATCGGATGGAGGCGACACACGAATATTGTGGAGCGCCTTTGATCCGACCGTCGTGACCGTCGCCGATGACCCGGGGGTAGCGCGACCGCTCGATTCAGCTGATGTCGAAGCGCTGCTGCGGGGCCTCTTGATCCCGCCACCAGATCAACAAGAGCGCGATTTCCTGAAGCGCTTCCAAGCTGAACGGCTTCGGCGGATCCGCGCCCGCATCGAATATCCGCTGCTTCTTACGGCTGCGGGCGTTCGCCCATTCCGAGCGCGCGACCTCACCAGTAAACATGCGGAAGCGCAGATTCGCGAGGAGTGGCAACGCTACCGAGTGGGCTGCGCAGAAGCACACAATATCTCGGCGCCGATCGCACTCCTCGAGGATGCCTATAGCTGGGCCGACCGGCTGGCGACGCATTTCGCGCAAACTTACCGCAGCGGGCATATTTTCAACTTCGTGCTCGGTGGCTTCGCCGTATGCCTCGGCCTTGCCGCATTCATCGCGCCCAACGTGAAGTTCGAAGAGGCTGGGCTTGAACTGCTCATCACTGTTGCGATCATCCTCAATGCAATCGTCGGCAAACGCCAGGAATGGCACCGGCGCTGGTTGGACTACCGGCAACTTGCCGAGCGGCTCCGCCCGATGCGAACCCTCAAGCTGCTAGGGATAGCGGCGCCGGACCCACCGGGCACTGAAACAAACCCGGTTCCCAAACGGTGGATCGATTGGTACGCGAGTGGGATCTGGCGAGCGATGGGCTGCCCGTCCGGCGCCATCGATCGCGCCTGTGCCGTTCGCCTCGGCAAGGCCATCGCCGAACATGAAGTCGAGCCGCAGGTCGGCTATCACGAGCGCAACTCCCGGCAAATCGAGATGCTTGACCACCGTCTCGAGCAAACGGGATTCGTGCTTTTCGCGGCAACCGTTCTCGTCACAGTTTCCACTCTTGTCGGGCTCGGTGTCGGGTCCAATTTCGTCGTTTCATACGGCAATTGGCTGACACTCGTCTCAGCGGGATTTCCGGCGCTAGGCACGGCGATATTCGGAATCCGATTCCAAGGTGACTTCGGTGGCGACGCGATCCGGTCGATGGCGACCGCTGACACGCTCCGCCAGATCGATCGGGAGCTGCGCAAGGATGTGACCTTGTCGCGTGCCGCAGACCTTGCGGAGCAAGCCGCGCGGATAATGCTCTCCGATCTCGATGAGTGGCGTCTTGTGAACCAGCAGCGTGACTTGTCGGTGGGCTAATCGTCGCTTCTGCCCCAGCGCCAGCGCCAACCGCCGCGGGTTGTGCGCGCGCAAACGACGAGAAAGGCTATCGTGACTATCGCCGCCATGCTGATGAAGGCGAGTGACGAGTAGGACATCACGGCACTGCCGATACCCAGCAGTAGAAGGTAGCCGGCCGTCAGCGCCCAACCCTGCCAGCTTATCGGCAAACCAGCGCCATAGCCGTACCGCCTCGGCGCGAACCATTCGGGCGACACTTTCAACGGCGGCTCTCCTTTGGCGGTCGGCCGCGCTTCCTGAGGGCGGGCGCCTTCAACCGGACACCCCGAGCCGCAAGTGCCTCTCGCAGCAAACATTCAACCTGCGCATTGACGCTGCGCAGCTCGGATGCCGCGCAGCGCTCGACAGCGGACCATAGAGCGGCGTCCACGCGCAACGGGTAGGCTTTTCGATCATCGGAAGGCACTTGTCGTCACTGATAGAGCGTGCCGGTGTTGACGACAGGCTGTGTGTCACGTTCACCGCACAGCACCACCATGAGGTTTGAAACCATTGCGGCGCGTCGCTCGTCGTCAAGATCGACGACCTGCTTCTCCGAAAGCGAGGCAAGCGCCATTTCAACCATCCCGACCGCGCCCTCGACCAGCGTCTTGCGCGCCGCGACGACGGCTTGTGCTTGCTGTCGACGAAGCATCACCCCTGCGATTTCCTGGGCGTAGGCAAGGTGCGTGAAGCCGCACTCATCGACCGTGATTCCGGCGACGGCAAGCCGCGCCA
>DASRBJ010000328.1:0-3966 GCA_035653695.1 Sphingomicrobium sp. | reverse complement strand
CTGCTGCAGGCATTGGCAAAACACGAGTCCGGAGAGTGCTCGAATGAACCGTTACGCCTTTTTTGTTGCGATCTCTTTGGCAATGCTTGGTGCGTGCCATCTAACAAACGAGGGAAATAGTGGCACCGAACAGAAGAGTGTCGCGGGATCCCAGTCGGGAATCGACAAGTCGTTGATGGATCCGACCGTCAAGCCCGGCGATGATTTTGACAAATATGCGAACGGAGCGTGGGAGAAGAATGCCGTAATCCCTCCTGACAAATCGAACATCTCTGTGTTCTCGGTGATCAACGACGAAGCGCAGAAGCGCGAGGCGGCGCTCGTCAACGACATCGTGAACTCACATCCCGCGGCGGGTTCCGACGACGCCAAGATCGCCGACTACTACAAGGCGTACATGGACACTGGCGCGATCGAGAAGCGCGGGCTTGCGCCAATTCAGCCCGATCTCAACCGCATCCAGGCAATTGCCGACAAGGGCGCACTCGCCGAAGCCATTGGGCGGACCCTCAGGGCCGATGCCGATCCGCTGAACGCGACGAACTTCCATACCGAAAACCTCTTCGGGGTCTTTGTTACTCAGGCATTCAATGATCCCTCGAAGACGGTCCCCTACATCTTGCAGGGCGGGCTTGGGCTTCCAGATCGCGACTATTATGTCTCGTCTGATCCGGCGATGGCGAAGCTTCGCGGCGATTATGCGCCCTATGTGGCAAAAATCCTCGCCCTTGCGGGTTTCCAAAATGCTCAGGCGCGGGCGCAGAAAATCGTCGCGCTGGAAACCAAGCTCGCGCAGGCACATGAGACACTCGAAGCAAGCCAGGACAGCACCAAGGCTGACAATCCGTGGAAGCGCGCGGACTTCGACAAGAAGGCGCCGGGTCTTGACTGGGGAAGGCTGCTTGCTGCGGCTCAGCTCGGGAACCAGCAGGACTTCATTATCTGGCAGCCGGGCGCCGTCATCAAGACAGCGGCTTTGGTCAACTCGGAGCCGCTTGATGTGTGGAAGGATTGGCTTGCGTTCCACCGGGTTAACCAGATGACCGCAGTGCTCCCGAAGCAATTTGATGATGCGCACTTCGCTTTCTACGGGACCGAGATCAACGGACAACCACAGCAACAGAGTCGGCAGAAGCGCGCGCTGGCGTCGCTTGATGCGTGGCTCGGCGACGCCGTCGGGAAGCGCTACGTCGCGCGCTATTTCCCACCGTCTTCGAAGGCAGACATTGATGGCATGGTGAAGAACATCAAGGCCGCGCTCGAGAAACGGATCGATGCGCTTGCCTGGATGGCACCGGCGACGAAGGCCGAAGCCAAGAAGAAGGTGGCTACCATGGCCGTCGGGATTGGCTATCCCGACAAGTGGCGCGACTATGGCTCCTTGGACGTTCGCACCGACGACGCGTTCGGCAATCTGGACCGCGCCGAACTCGCCAATTACCAGTATCAGCTCTCGAAGATTGGCAAACCAGTCGACAAGAATGAATGGTGGCTCGAACCGCAAACGGTGAATGCCCAGAACCAGCCGCTACAGAACTCGCTCAATTTCCCTGCGGCGATACTCGACAAGGGCTTCTATGATCCCACGGAGGACTCTGCTGCGAAATATGGCGCGATCGGGTCGGTCATTGGGCATGAAATAAGCCATAGCTTCGACAATCTCGGATCAACCTTCGATGCCACGGGGAAGCTTCGGAACTGGTGGACCCAAGCGGACTTCGCGCACTTCAACCAGGCCGCTGCCGCGCTTGCCGCGCAATACGACGCCTATGAAGCTCTTCCGGGTCTTCACCTCAACGGCAAACAGGAGCTCGGCGAAAACATCGCCGACGTTGCCGGGTTAGCGGCGGCCTATGACGCCTGGAAAGCGTCGCTCGGTGGAAAGCCCTCGCCGATCATCGACGGCCTCACCGGGGACCAGCGCTTTTTCCTCGCTTATGCCCAATCGCACCGCGGCAAGCTCCGCGAAGCTGCTCTTCGGGCACGCGTTGCGACGGATGTCCACGCGCCTGGTCCGTGGCGTGTGCAGACGGTCCGCAACATCGACGAATGGTACCCAGCCTTCAAAGTTCAGCCTGGCCAAAAGCTCTATCTCGCGCCCGGGAAGCGCATCACCGTCTGGGGCAGCTAGAGCCGGTTCGACTAGGCTAAAAGAGTCAGCGGCAAGGCGCTGTGCGCGTCGCGGCGGCCTTGGCGGCATCCTTTGGTGCGACGTCGGTAGTAAGCCCTCGTGGCCGCCTGCCGACCATTGTTCCGACCGGCCCTTGCGCTGTTGCGGCTTGGAAGATCTCGCCTGTTGCAAGTCGGTTCTTTGTGCTCACGGCAGCCATGGCATGGACCGAGGAATTGACGCTTCCGCGCAACATCGGCGGAGGGATCGCGCTTGCGCTCAAGAAGGCAGCCCAGCTGCCAAGATCGTGAAATCGTTTGAGTGCCGTCGAACGGAGTGATCTAGGCTCCAATTACCTCGCGACCGATCAACATCCGCCGGATCTCATTTGTCCCGGCGCCAATGTCGAGGAGTTTCGCGTCGCGATAATAGCGTTCGACGGGCCAGTCCTTGGTGTATCCGGCGCCGCCAAGGGCCTGAACGGCTTCGTTCGCTACCTTCACGGCGTTCTCACTGGCCAAGAGGATTGCACCGGCAGCGTCGTAGCGCGTCGTCTTACCGGCATCGCATGCGCGGGCAACCTGATAGACATAGGCGCGAGCGCTGTTGAGAGCGACGTACATGTCGGCAATCTTTGCCTGCATCAGCTGGAATGAGCCGATCGGCTTTCCGAACTGCTTACGGTCCCGGACATAGGGAAGCACCACATCGAGGCAGGCTTGCATGATTCCAATCTGCATTCCGGCAAGAACGGTACGCTCATAGTCAAGGCCGCTCATCAGCACCTCGACACCCTTGCCCTCCGCGCCGAGAATATTCTCGGGAGGAACGAAGCAGTCATTGAAGACAAGCTCGGCCGTTGGTGAGCCCCGAAGCCCGAGTTTGTCGACCTTCTGACCGGTCGAAAAGCCTTCCATGTCCTTTTCGATGATGAAGGCCGTTATGCCCCGACTGCCCGCCTCCATGTCGGTCTTCGCGTAAACCACGAGGGTATCGGCTTCAGAACCATTGGTAATCCAGAATTTCGTGCCGTTCAGGCGATAGCCGTTGCCGCTCTTGTCGGCCTTGAGCTTCATTCCAACGACATCGCTGCCGGCGCCGGATTCGCTCATTGCAAGGGCGCCGACATGCTCGCCGCTAACCAACTTTGGGAGGTACTTGCGCTTCTGCTCGGGGTTTGCCCAGCGTCGTATCTGGTTGACGCAAAGGTTCGAATGAGCGCCGTAGCTCAGACCAACCGAGCCAGACGCACGCGCCACTTCTTCCTGTGCGACGACATGTTCGAGATAGCCAAGGCCGAGGCCACCCCACTCTTCCTCGACGGTGATTCCGTGAAGGCCAAGTTCCCCCATCTGCGGCCACAGGAATCGCGGAAACTCGTCTTTCGCGTCAATTTCCGCAGCGATCGGTTCGATCCTTTCCCTCGCAAATCGTCGCGTCGTGTCGCGGATCGTCTCGGCCATTTCGCCAAGGTCGAAGTCGAGGCCTGGCTCGGACATATTTCTCTCCCGTCTGGCCTATCCGGCTAGCAGAGCGGGAAGCGTTTGAACAACCGCCTTCGCAGTCTTATGTGCGGCGCAGCAAATCGATTCCGGAGTAGGCTAATGGCCACGCAAGCTTCTGACCCCACCGTCATTCTTTCGATCGCTCGCACGCCGATGGGCTCAATGCAGGGCTCGCTTTCGGATGCGTCGGCAACGGACCTTGGCGCAACTGCGGTAAAAGCAGCCGTCGAGCGCGCCGGCGTCTCGGGTGACGACATCGACCGCATCTACATGGGCTGCGTCCTGCCAGCTGGCCTTGGCCAGGCGCCCGCGCGGCAAGCCGCAATCAAGGCAGGCCTTCCAAAGTCCGTT
>DASRBJ010000327.1:0-2272 GCA_035653695.1 Sphingomicrobium sp. | reverse complement strand
GCAACGTTAAACTTGTCTGTAATGCGTTCCCCGACGGGGAGGGAGGGATCGAACTTGACCGCTCCGATCTGGATGATGGCTGCCTGAGGGCCCTTCCCCCAGGTCTCGAGATCTAACATGATGTGCGTGGTCATCACTGCTCCTGGTTAAGCGCTGGCGTGCATGCCGAGCGCGGACAAGTAGAGATCGAGAATCTCTTCTTCCTCCCTACGTTTGTTGACGTCTTGACGACGCAACGAAACCACTTTGCGAATGATCTTCACGTCGAAGCCGTTGCCCTTGGCCTCCGCGTATACATCCTTGATGTCATCCGCGATCGTGCGCTTCTCTTCCTCGAGCCGCTCGACGCGTTCGACGAAAGCGCGGAGCTGACCGGACTCCGCTTTGATGTCCTCAACCTTGGCTAACATACGACCTCCGGATACGACCCTATTGCGTGCGACCTTGCAGCGCACTTGTGGCGAAACTAAAGCCGACTAACACTTTTTTCACCGGGTTGCGCGTGAGCGTCCGCGTGGATTCTTCGCGTTGTCGGCGCACGTCATTCTGCAGATCGCGTGCCATGCGACTGACGCGGTCTACATCGCTTGCAGCTTGGGCGATTCGACGCTCGATCATCGCTGGCCTCCATCGACCCATTCGGTCTTGAACTCGCGCTCGGCGACGATCTCGTCGATGAACTGCGCGCCGTGCGAGATCAGCGCACCGGGTCCAATGTAAAGCTTGGTGCCGCGCGCGTAGCCGCGGAATCGGTTGGCGTCGCCGGCGAACACGAAGACGATCCGCTCCGAGCCATTCTCCCAAACACCACGCCGCTCGCAGCGCTTCCAGCCCTTCCGATCGGCGATGTCGGCCGCAACCGGCAGGTTGCCCGCAATGAAGAGGGCGGTGCTCGTTCGATAGGACTTACCGGGGCGCATGGCCATTTCCTGGCCCAGCAGGAGCAAATCCGTCTCGGTCGCGAACATGGGCATGTCCATCAGATCATCCCTGCATGTGCGTTACGATGATAGGAGCGGTTGGCGTGCGGAGTGCGTGGCCGCAAGTTGCTCTTCGCCGTGCCAGCGCCGCCCTTCACCAACGGCTTCTTGTGGTCGATGTCGAGAGGGGAATCGGCCTTGATCATGCCGAGGCTGATCGCTTCGCGGCGCGCGCGGTGGCGCACGGCCGAGCCGGAGTCGTGGCCGGTGCCCTGCTCGCCCCGCGCCTTGGCAGTGGCAGCCTCGCGCTTATAGTCGCGCTGGTAACCAGGCGATGACGGCATGATCCCCTCACGCGTTCAGTCCGATTTCTGCTCGTAGCCTAGCTTACTGAAGCGGTCCTTGTCGAACTCTTCCTCGAATTCGACGCCCGTCGGACCCTTCAAAATCAGCGCGATGACCTTACCCTTCGGCTGGTCCTCCGTCGGCGCCGCCCGCTTCAGCTTCACCACGTCAAACCGCTTCTTGGTTTTGACGTTCTCGAGATATAGACCCATCGTATGACCCCTACGGTGTGTAGTCCTTAAGATATCCCCAGCCCGGGCCTGCCTTGGAATCCCATGGCAGCGGAATCGGCGGGACGAAACCCCAGGCCTTCTTGTACGGCAGGTTGTCGAGGATCGCCTTCCCGCGGGCGACGAACGTTTGAACCTTGGCGTCGGGCACCCAGAAATAGATGCCGTCGTGGAGATCCCACGCAAAATACGCGCCGACGTCGGTCAGGAGCTCGTCGAGACAGCATATGCCGAGGTACTTCTGGTCGCCACCAGTGCCCTGGATCCTGTAATTGATGGCGGTCGAGCCCATCGACCAGCCGAACTCGCCGCCCCAGTTGCCCCGAACCTGAACACGTCTGCCGGCAAGTGTCTCAACATAGCCAAGGCGCTTGGTCTCCGCGATCTGGACTTTCCAGTATTCCGGCACCCGCACATACGTGCGTTGATATGTCGCATGAATGATCTGGGCCTGGGGAAGTTCCAGCGGGATGTTGTATTGCACGCGCGCGACGGTGCGCAGCTTCATCGCCGAGGTGCGGTACTGCAGCGACAGGTTCCCGACCTTGCCGAGCTTGCGGTTATCCTCCGCGAGCTTGACGATTATCTCGTCCTCGGCCTTCAGCGCGCGCATGAGCTCGCGGTAGTCGCGCTCGACGATGCGGGCGCCCATGTAGGAATGTGGATCCTCGCCGGGCAGGCATAGCTGCAGCATCGTCTCGTCGCCCGAGCACACCGCCATCCAGCGGTACTCCTGGCCGGAGGCGTCGAACTCCACCAACGTGTAGCCAGGCGGCG
>DASRBJ010000326.1:0-2931 GCA_035653695.1 Sphingomicrobium sp. | reverse complement strand
CTTCGAAATGCTTCCCCAGGCCCGCGCGAGATAGCCATCGAGATAGTCCGTAATGCCAACGAGACAGTAAAGAACAAAGGTGATCGCATAATCGATCGGCGCTGGTCGCCACAGAAGGAAGACCAGGATCGGCACCGCGAGGATGCGTGAAAGCGTCAGTAAGTTCGGCAGTGAAAGCATCGTTCCGCGTGACGAGTTAGAAGGGTTTGGCGGCTTGCGCAAAGCTGGCTATGCCTCCGCAACAACTCCGATGACGAACTGCTCGGCAACCTTTTGATTCAGAACGTCGCTCACCTCCTCCGGTCACGGCGGTTCGTCCCGTTGTTCGCGACCCAGTTCCTGGGCGCCTTCAACGACAGCCTGTTCAAGCAGGCTGTGGTCCTGTTCGTGACTTACCAGCTCTATTCAAACCCGGCGAAGGAGTTCCAGTTTAGCGCGATTGCGCAGGGGCTGTTCATCCTCCCCTTCTTCCTGTTCTCGGCGCTCTCGGGTCAGCTCGCGGATGACCATGACAAGGCCAAGCTCATCCGAATCATCAAGCTTGCGGAGATTGGAATAATGATCACCGGCGGCGCTGGGATCGTGCTTGCCAATATTCCTTTAATGCTTGCTGCCGTCGGGCTGATGGGGGTGCACTCGACGTTTTTCGGTCCAATCAAATATGCAATCCTGCCCCAGCACCTCGGGCATGACGAAGTGCTCGGCGGAACGGGCTTGGTCGAAGCAGGGACCTACCTTGCAATCCTCGGCGGCACGATTCTTGCGGGCCTGCTTGCACCAATCCCCAAGATCGCTGCTGCGGCGACGGTGGGAATCGCGGTTCTTGGGCTTCTTGCAGGACGCGCGGTTCCGCCAGCTCCGCCGGCGGCGGAGCGGATCCCGTTCAATTGGCATATCATTCACGCATCAGTCGAACTCGTCAGTGCGACACTGCACATCCGGCGTCTGTTCCTCGCGATCCTCTCGATCAGTTTCTTCTGGACGATCGGCGCGGTCCTGATCATCATCTTCCCGCCGCTCGTAAAGAATGTCCTTGGCGCAAACGAGCAGGTCGCAAGCCTCTTCATCGCCATCTTCTCGATCGGGATCGCCATTGGATCGGTTGCAATCAACCGCTTGCTGAAGAGCGAAGTATCGGCGCGCTTTGCTCCGGCCTCGGTCATTGCAATGGGCGTGTTCGTGCTCCTGCTGCACTTTGTGGCGCTTGCGTGGGGCAAGAACGACCCCGGCCTCACGACGCTTGGCAACTTCATTCTGCACCCGATGGCGGCACTCATGATTGTCGCGCTCCTCGGCGTCGCAATCACCGGCGGGATGTTTGTGGTGCCGCTTTATGCGTTTCTGACGACAACTGTTCCCAAGACGGAGACTTCGCGCACGGTTGCTGCAAACAATATCGTGAATTCGGGCGCGATGGTGATCGGCAGCCTCGTCGCCATTGGACTGGACTTCGCTGGCATTGGTCCGACTGCCCAATTACTGCTGGTTGCCGCAATGTGCCTCGTGGCGGCGTGGCTTGGATGGAAGCTCCACCTCGCCTGCGACTAAGGCGCGCCTCGCTTAAGCGAACAATATCGATACGAACAGAAAGCCGGCAACGAATGCCGCCGCGAACAGCCTCAGGTCTGCAACGATGGTCGACGGGCTGACCGCCGCCGGGTCTACGAGCCGAGCCGGCGCTCGCCCAAAGCGCATCGGATGGCCAGCAATGCTTGGTCGAACATAGTGCATGGTAAAGTCCTTAACGCGACGTTTACCATGCCACAAACCCGGCGATGCACAAGCGGCTCCAACCGTCCCTCGGCGGGACGGGAGGAACATCGCTTATCGATCAGTTCAGGCTCGGACGGCCTTGCCTATTGCGCGCGCGGAGCCGGTGAGCATGTCGCGCGCCTGGTCGGCCTGCATCGGCTTTCCGAAGTACCAGCCTTGCCCGATCTCGCAGCCGAGCCGAACAACGGCATTATAAGACTCTTCGTTCTCAATACCTTCAACGCACACCGGGACTGGCAGTGAAGCCGCAAGCGTGGTCACGGCGCGGACAATGGCCGAGCTCTCTCGCTTCATATGAATGTTGGTAACAAAGCTTCGATCAATCTTGATGATATCGAAGGGTAGCGAACGAAGGTGGGCAAGTGACGAAAATCCAGTTCCGAAATCATCGAGCGCGAGACGAATTCCCTGGTTCTTGAGGCTGGTGACGATCGACCGTGCAAGTTCGAGATCGGCGAACAGCGAGCTTTCGGTAATCTCAATCACCAGGCGTTCCGCCGGAAAGCCGGTTTCGGCGAGAATCCGGACGATGCGCTGCGCAAGCCACCCGTCGGCAAGCTGAAACGGAGAGATGTTGACGGAGATCTTGATCTTCGGATCCCAGTCGGCGGCGGCGCGGAGTGCGTCCGCGATCACCGCCTCCGACAAGCGGCCGATGAGGCCGATTTCCTCGGCTACGGGAATGAAAACGTCCGGACCGATCACCCCCGACAGCGGGTGGATCCAGCGAGCAAGCACCTCGAACCCGACGATGTCACCGGTTGCAAGGTCGACCTGCGGTTCGAAATAGGGAACGAACTGGTCGTGCTCGAGCCCATAGCGAATCCCCTGCTCGATTTCGCCGTGCGCGATTAAGGCGCGCTCCATGCCCGCATCGAACCATACGGGCCGAGCGACCCGGCCACTTCGAGCATGATCCATGGCAATGTCCGCTCGACGCAGGACGTCCGGGATCCGCGCGTCCTTTGCCGCGGCTGACGCAATGCCGGCGAACGCGCCGACCTGGATGATCTTGTCTTCGAAGAGCAGCGGGCGAGTGACCACGCGCAGCACGGCTTCAGCCATTTCCTCGGCACGCCGCAACGAGTCACCCCGGTCCGACAGTGCAATTGCTAACTCGTCACCGCTGAGGCGGGCAAGGATCGCGTCGGGGCCAAG
>DASRBJ010000325.1:0-2958 GCA_035653695.1 Sphingomicrobium sp. | reverse complement strand
TATGGCGGAATTAACGAGGCGTTCGCGGAACTGTACGCGAAGACGCGCGACGAGCGATGGCTGCGTCTCGCGAATAGATTTTATGATCGCAAGGTGCTCGACCCGCTCGCCGCGGGCGCTGACGATCTCGCCGACATCCATTCAAATACGCAAATTCCCAAGATTATCGGATTAGCGCGCATTCACGAGCTTGCCGATGCGCCGGACAAAGCAAGAACCGCGCGCTTCTTCTGGTCGCGCGTGGTGCGTCATCACAGCTTCGCCATCGGCGGCAATGGTGACCGTGAATATTTCTTCGATCCGGATTCCATTTCGAAGCACATCACCGAACAGACCTGCGAACACTGCGCAACGTACAACATGCTAAAGCTCACGCAGCATTTGTTCGCCTGGGCTCCGGATGGTGCGCTGATGGACTTTTACGAGCGTGCCCATCTCAACCATGTGATGGCCGCTCACCATCCCGTCACTGGTAGCTTCACCTACATGACACCGTTGATGAGCGGCGCGCCGCGTGAGTGGTCGAATCCAAAGAAGGATCCGTTCTGGTGCTGCGTTGGAAGTGGCATGGAGAGCCACTCGAAACATGGTGTCGCAATCTTTTCGGAAGGTGGCGGCAGCTTGCTGGTGAACCTATTCATCCCCGCGAAGGCCGAGTGGGAAAAGCGCGGCGCCGTGATTGATCTGAACACGCGCTATCCCATGGACGGCGAAGTGCGATTGGCGCTCACAAAGCTTCGGCGCCCTGGGCGCTTTCTGGTTGCGCTCAGGATTCCGCAATGGGCGGCGGACAAAGCGTCCATCGACATTAATGGCAAAAAGGTGCCTTTCAACGTCGAACGAGGCTACGCGCTGATTGATCGCTTCTGGAAAGCCGGCGACGTCATCCAACTCAATCTGCCGCTCGAACTTCGTATCGAGCCTACACCAGACAATGACCGGATCGTCGCCATCTTGCGTGGTCCTCTTGTTCTTGCCGGTGACCTTGGCCCGAGTTCGGCCCCCTGGGAGCACAATGACCCAGCGCTGGTGGGAAACGATATCCTCGGAGCCTTCGTGGCCGAACAAGCGCAGCAGGCCAGTTACAGGACACGAGGGATCGTTCATCCGGCAGACCTTCGCTTCGTTCCCTTCTTCAACCAGTACGACCGGCGAAGTGCGATATACTTCACGCGCTTCACGCCGACCGAATGGGAGAAGCAACAATCCGCATTCGCCAGTGAAAAGGCACGCCAGCGCGAGCTCGAAGCTCGGTCAGTCGACTCAGTGCATCTCGGGGAAAACCAGTCGGAGCATGATCACCAGCTACGTTCGAATATATCCTACCCCGTGAGTTATCGCTGGCGCAAAGGCCGCGACGCGCGCTCGGGCGGTTTCTTCGAGTTCTCACTGAAGACGAGGCCAGGGCCGCTGGTCCTCGAGGCGACCTATTGGGGAGACGAACGGCCGCGCGATTTCGACATCTTCGTGGACGACGTGAAACTCGCAACACAGCATCTCGGCAAGGTTAGACCAGGCGAGTTCTTCGATGTTGATTATCAAGTTCCTCGGCCACTGACTGACGAGAAGAGCAGCATCATGGTGCGCTTCGTTCCTCATGACGGCAACACCGCCGGCCCGGTCTTTGGCGTCCGTTTGCTGACGACAAGCGCGGCTACTACCGGCTGGTCTCGTCGTACGGTAGGTCCAGAGAGGAGCTACGCGGCTGAAACACCCAAATCGTCAATCCGATAATTGCTGCTTGAGATCGTCGAGAGTCCCCTGGATGTGCGCTGACAATCGCTCCTTGACGCTCTCTTGATCACCCGCAAGCCACGCCCTCAGCAAGCCGCGATGTTCACGGTGCGCACGGGCGTCCCGTCCCGCGGGCTCAAGGTGGGCGATCACGTACCGTTCGGCCATCAAAGCGAGACGTTCGATCAGCTGCATGGTGAGCGGCCTTGCCGCGGGACGAACGAGCGCGGTGTGAAATTCCCTGTTTCGAAGTGCGACTTCGTTCAGTCGCTCGTTAATCGCTTTGTCGAGACGTTCAAATGCCTCGCGAACTTGCTTGCGCTCGTCCTTGTTCGCGGCGCCCGCGGCAAGCGCTGCAGCTTCCGGCTCGATCGCGCGCCGAAGTGCGAAAATCTCGTCGGCTTCGTGGAGACTCATTGGTCGCACGAAATAGCCGCGGTTCGCCTGACTAGTCAGAAGTCCTTCCTGCTCGAGGCGCGCAAGAGCCTCGCGCAGCGGGATCTTGCTGACGCCGAGTTCAGCAGCGAGCGCGTCTTGCCTGATCGGCAAGTCGCTTGCGATCTGACCTGAAACGATTTGCTCCCGGACAATGTCGAAAACCTGTTCCGACAAAGTCCGCACGACAATGGCCATCGCCCTACCCTCTAATTTACCCGGCCCTTACACGTGCGGCATGAGCTCCCAAGCTGTGTGCTCAAACTTATAATGTATTCCCACCAAGGTCGATGGCAAGCGGCACCGTTGACGACATTTCTCTTGCACTTCTGTTCACTGGGTGAGCGCGCGATCACGACGCATCTAGACCGGGTCCCAGGAGTTTCCCAACCCGTTTACGGAGCAACAGCGCGCCCGCGCATCCAATGGCTGCGATCGCCGCCTGCAGTGCCCAAAAACCCGTCGGTCCAAGGACTTCATAGAAGCGTCCAAGCCACCCGCCGCCGACATTCGCGATGAACAGACCCGCGTAGGCAAAACCCATCATCGTGCCGACGAGCCGGCGCGGAGTAGCGCGCGACACCAATGCCAGTAGGACAGGCATGGTAAACAGATAGGATGTCGAAACGATGAGGAAGTAAGCGTAACCCCAGCCCCAGAACAACTTGTGCGGCGGCGTAGCGGCCGACAATATCGTGAAGAGCAGGTTGCCGGCGCTCATCATTGCACAGCCTATTGCGACCTTTCCGACTTCGCCCGGCTCTCGGCCCTCCTTGGCCTGCCGCCGCC
>DASRBJ010000324.1:0-6306 GCA_035653695.1 Sphingomicrobium sp. | reverse complement strand
CCCCAAGCACGGTGGCAAGGAGGATCTTCCCGCTCCCACGCACGAAGGGACCGGACTTGGCCTTGCCAATGTATGCCAACGGCTCGAGGCACGGTGGGGCTCGCACGCAAGCTGCCGCTATGGACCGATGAGCGGCGGCGGGTTCAAGGTCTCATTGACTATGCCGGTAGACACCAATGCCTGAGACCAGTGCGTTGCGCGTCCTCATTGCCGATGACGAACCGCTTGCGGCCGAGCGCCTGCAACTGCTGCTCGCCCGCGCCGACGGCGCTCAGCTCGTGGGAACGGCAAGCGACGGTGACAGCGCGATCAACCTTACCAGCGCTCTCCACCCGGACGTGCTGCTTCTCGACATCGCGATGCCGGGTCTTGACGGAATCGGTGTGGCTCGCGCGCTTGCCGCCCAAACCCCCTCTCCGGCGGTCGTATTCGTCACCGCGTTCGACCAGTTTGCCGTTGCCGCGTTCGAGGTCGAGGCGGTCGACTATCTGATGAAGCCGGTTGAGCCCAACCGATTACAAAGGGCACTTGATCGCGCAAGGGCCTACCTCCATCAGCGAAGTTCCGAGCCAGGACACCAGGCAGCGTCTCAATGGCTCGAAGAGTTTTGGGCGTCCGACCTGTCGGGCCTGGTGCGCATCGCTGCGCGCGATGTGGATCGGGTCTCGGCCGAACGCGACTATATGCGGCTCCACGTCGGACGGCGAAGCTGGCTAATCCATCATTCGATGGCGGCACTCGAAGAGGGCTTGAACCCCGAACTCTTCGTTCGCCTGCATCGTTCGGCAATCGTCCGTAAGGATTTCATCGCGGGCTTTACGCGCAACCCTTCAGGCCGATGGATTGCCCGTCTTGCTGATGGAACCGAGCAGCCCGTCGGCCGCCTCTACTCGGACCGAGTTCGCGCAATCGCCGGACGTTAACAGAAAAATAGGGCTGCCGCGCTCCGGCAGAAGCCGGTTGCGCGGCAGCCACGGATGTCCTCAATGCGCGGTCACGACGAGCGCCGTCGCTTCGAGCACGGTCACGCTTGGATGAAGCGCTTGCGCGACTGCCGCCTCATAGGCCGGCTGGGCGTCGGCGATGGTGTCGGTTCGGCAGTTGCCGACGGCTTGCCAGTAGACGAGGTCTCGGGGGTCAGCGGAACCGCACACCATTTCGGCCGCGAAGGCGATACGCCGCTGCAGCGCCGTCTGACCGATTCCCGTCGCAAGATTGAGATCCGCGTAGGAAACACGAGTCGAATTCTCTTCGGCTGCCTGCGTGACAGTCGGGATCACGAGTGCCGCAGCAAGCGTGATAGCGGCAATTGCCGGAAGGGGTTTCAACATTTTTCATCTCCCTTTGCGACGCGGGGCCGCTGGGGAATTCAAGAGGGAAGACCCCGCGCCGCTGAGGGTCTGATGAACCTTTGCTAAGGCACGGTCGCTGCCCACTCGACCGATGATACGAACATTGTCGGCGACCCGACGAAGGGCGTTCGTGGCCTGCCTAATCGACGAACGGTGGTCAGCTGGCGTTCAGCTTTCCAGCCGTCGGCGCGATCCTTTGTCGACAATGGTTGCAAGCGCCACATCGTGGGTCACGTTGCCGACGGTTCGAAAGATATCTGGAATCATTTCGACGGCAACGAGCAGCCCGAGCGGAGCAATCGGTACGCCAAGCGCTAGAGCGATCGGGGCGATCGAACTGATATAGCTGACTTCACCCGGAAGACTGACGGCGCCGTAGCTCATGACTGCGCCGACGGCCGTCGCCGCAATCATCTGCGTGAGACTTGGATGGAGACCAAGCCAGTGGGCAACGTAGAAGGCGACGGCGACATTCATCGCCGGGCCGGTCGCGCGAAAGAGAGCTACTGCAATGGGAAGCGCGACGTCTCCGACCTCCTGTCTCACCCCCATTTCGCGCGTCGATGTGAGCATTGCGGGAAGGCAGGCCAACGACGAGCGCGTCGAGATTGCTACGGCCTGAGGAGCAATGAGGCCCCGAGTCAACAACCCAGGCCCCACTCCGCCGGCGACGAGCGCAAGAGGATAGGCAGCAAGCGTAACGAGGATGCCGATCAGGGAAATGACGACGACATAATGGCCAAGGCCCGCGAACGCTGCACCGCCAGCGGTCGAGCCTACCGTGAACGCTAGTGCGAGAACGCCGAGCGGAGCGACAAACAAGACCCAGCCGATAATGACGAGTAGTGACTCTCCCAGTGCGTCGAAAACATTGACGACGAGCTGACGGCCGGAAGAAGCAATGCGCGTCAACGCGAGCGCGAAGAGAACAGCAAAGACCGTCAGCGGAAGCACGTCACCGTTCGCTGCTGCTGCAACGACGTTCGGAGGCACGATGCCCTTGAAGAACTCTGCGGCTCCGGGGAGTGGAGTCGCGGTCTTTTGCTCAACGCTTCCAAGGGCTGTCCTCAACAAGGCGGCAGTCGCCCTCGGCAGCGGGAAAGCGTGGGTTAGGGCAACCACCGCAACCGCACCGAAGATTGCCGAACCAGTGCAGACAATGACGATCCAGAGGACGGATCGACCCGCGATCGTCCCCGCCTGCGCCGCTTCGGCGCTCTTTGCTATTCCAACGACGAGCAACGCCACGACCAGCGGAATGACCGTCATCTTGAGCGCGTTCAGCCAAAGCGTGCCGATGAAGGATGCAATCCCAAGAAGGTCAGAACGCGCAGGCTCGGCAAGTCCGTTTGCTGCCATTCCGGCGATGATGCCGACGAGGAGCGCCGCAAGCGCGTAATAGGCAGTAAAGCTTCGGCGCGGCGCTCGCGCCGCTTCGTCCCGGGACCGCTCGCTCAACGCGGCTTCTTGAACTTGAAGATGAAGCGGTCGGTATGCCCCTTGATCGACGGATCATGCACTTCGGTGAGGTGATTGTCCGCTGGGTTGCGCAACAGGTCACTGCTTCCGACGAAAACGAATCCGGCCCGCTCGAAATCCGCCTTGACGACCTTTGGATCGATCCGATGATACTTCTCGACCGTTGCGCGGGTGTCGCTGTTGCTATTGGCAACATGGTCGATCACTCCGATCACCGCACCGGGCCTCATCGACGCGTAAACAGCTTTCAGGAACTCGGCCGGTTCCATGCGCGGAAGGTTGAGCTTCGCGTTCTGCCAGTAGCTGTCGTGGTAATTGTCGTTGAGTATAACGAAGTCGGCATAGTTCTTCGGAAGGTCGGGCGCTTCGAACGGCGAGGTGACGATCGAAACGTTTGGATGCGACGCCATAAACGCCGCGAACGACTGCTTGCCTTTTTCGCTATAAAATTGAGTCGGCATCCACACCGTAACGTGCCCTGTTTGTCCAACGACCGGCGCGCTTATCTCTGCCCAGTAGGCATTGGCGCCAAAGAGGTCGAGCACGTTCATCCCGCGGCGGAGCCCCAAGAATTCAAGGACCGCAGCAGGCTTTCTCCCTTCGTCCATTTGCACGTTCGCCGCGCTCCGGTGGTCGGTATCGGCAACCGCCGTTGCTATGCTCGGCGAAGGAGCGGGCGCTGGTCTGCCGGCAATTGGGGCGGCCGCAAGGCTCAGCAAAAGTGCGGCGGCTGTGGTCAAGCGCATTCTAGTTCCCCCTTCTCGTGCTTTTCCATATTGCCGTACGCTTCGCGACGCCAGCCTCGTTCATCCCTTGAATGTGCCGCTGATCGAACCATACGCAGTCTCGCGGGGAACGGCATTCTCGTGCGAGCCAAGCGCCCTTTTGTTACGAACTTTTTGCTCGCACCATGGATTGAACGAGCTTTAGCGCCTCGTGTGCCGAGCTCGCAGCTCCCTCCTGCCAGGCAGGCTGGTAGCTAAGATGTTCTCCGGCGAAGACGATCGGCCCCTCCGGTCTCAGCAGTTCCTCGTACAAAGGTCCACGCTCGGGAGGGTTCATCGCATCGCCCGGCCAGATTGCACTTGCTCCTTCCGAATAGCGGGTAAGGCTCCAGGCTACCGTCACGCCTTTTTTCAGCAAGTGTGACTTTCCTGGATGAAAGGCCTCGATGGACTCATAACATTGTTGAAACCGCGCTTCGTCGGAAAGTGCCACGAACGCTTCCGGATTGTCTTGCCTCGTCCAGCCGACACAATAGCCGGGAATGATTATGCCCTTGGACTGATTAAAGCCGTCTGAGGGGTAAATCACATTTTCGTTGGGCCGGTCGGTCCAAGCAAGGCCACCATAGATGTTGTCATCCGATTCCCAGAATCGCGGGCTTTCGAACGCAACTTTCACGCTGTCCCGATACGGCGGTGCCGCGGAGAGAGCGGCTTTCTTGGCCGCTGAAAAATCGCTCGGAATCCGCCGCAGGATGCTGAGCGGCAAGGTGCATATGCAATAGTCCGCGCTCGTCTCGCGGCTTATGCCCCGATGCAGTATCCGAACCCCCTCTCCGCTCCTTCTAATTGCGGAAACAGGCGTCGCGAGTTTCACAGCGCCTTTGACCTGCTCGTAAAGCGCGTGCGCAATGCGATCCATGCCGCCGACCGGCTGGAGCATCGTAGCCTGCATGTTGGCGATATGCTCGAAAACGTACGGCAGCACGAACGCTCCACGAGCCTGCGGGTTCGTGCTGGTCGGCATCAGCTCGCGCAGGCCAAGCGGCGGCAGCGGCACTGGGAACTGATTATAGCCACCCGGCTTAACTGAGTAGCCTGACCAGCCCACTGGCTCATAGGTGCCATGCTGATCAAGCGAAGCGTACGAAGGCAGGAACTTGCGCAGAGCATCGAGGTCGCTGGGGGAAGCGAGCGTATCGAGTGCTCGCTTGTCAATTGCCTTCGCGAGGAGCTCCGCAACCAGTCCACGCATGTCCTCGACCATGCGCCGTTCGGGCTCGACACGCCCACCAAAGTCCCAGCCGGCACTGCGGTTCACGTTGACGAACGTCTCGAGGTCAACGCCAAGTCGCCGCGCGTAGCTCATCATCAGCCGATGAGTGCTGGGGATTCGCGCCGGACCTGCATTGAAGTACAGCCCACGGTCGAACATCGCGTGCTGGTCAGCGCGGCCGATCTGCTCAACGATGTCACCACCGCGAATTGTCCATGAGCGGCCGCCGACACGACTTCGCGCTTCAAGTACGCAGACTCGGTAGCCGGCTTGCTTCAACTCGTAGGCGCAGACGAGACCGGCGATTCCGGCGCCGAGGACGACGACGGTCTGATCGTTCCCGCTACCCTTGGGCAAAGCGAAATTCTCGGCGCCGACGGGCGTCGGAACGGCAAGCCCCAGAGTCTCCATCGCCAGATAGGTGGCGCCGAGACCCGCGGCCGCGCCAATCTGCTCGAGCAACGCTCGTCGCGTAAATGCCATCGAATCATCATTATCCGCCATGGCGACGACAGATTGACAGCAATTCAGGACCGCCCGCGATAAATTTTTCGCTTGCCGAAGGCATCGCCAGGAACCGTCAAGCGTTCATTGCGCGAACAATCCTGAATGCAACTAAGTGGAGAAAAAGCATGGCGGAACATTCGAGCGCAATCAGTACCTTGAACACTCTGATCGCAACGACGATCGACAGTATTACGGGCTATGAAGATAGCGCAGAGAATATCGACAACGAACGCTTCCGCGAGATCTTCCGCGCGCGTGCGAACGAGCGCCAGCAAATCGTCGAACAGCTTCGCTCGGAGGTCCGGCGTCTAGACGGCGATCCAGAAGACGGCGGTTCCTTCCTCGGCAAGGCGCACCAGCGCTTCGAGGATCTCAAGGCTGCAATCACGGGCCGAGACGAAAAGTCGATCATCAACGAGGTGGAGCGCGGCGAAGATTATCTCAAGGAGAAGTGGCAGGCAGCTCTTCAGAGCGGCGACCTTGATGGCGAAACGCACGACCTCGTCGAGAGGCTCTATCAGCAGGTCAAATCAGGCCACGACCAAATGAGCCAGCTGAAGCACGGACTCGAGACACCCTCGCACGCTTGACGCGTAGGCGTGCGCAGCTAAGCGGGCGATCCTCGCGATGAGCGAGGGTCGCCCCGTTTTTCGCGGGGTCAGCGTCAATAGCCCATGAGTGCGAGGACTTCGCGGCGGCTGCGCTCGTCCTCCCGGAACGTTCCCATCATCCGGCTGGTGGTCATCATCACGCCGGGCGTTGAGACCCCTCGCGCCGTCATGCACGCGTGGCTCGCCTCGATTACTACCGCCACGCCCTTGGGCTGGAGATGTTCCCAAATCGCGTCCGCGACTTGCGCAGTGAGACGCTCCTGGACCTGGAGACGGCGCGCAAAGCCGTGGAGGACACGCGCAAGTTTGCTGATTCCGACAACCTTGTTGTCAGGCAGATAAGCAATTGCCGCCTT
>DASRBJ010000323.1:0-3054 GCA_035653695.1 Sphingomicrobium sp. | reverse complement strand
GTCACATTGAACGTTGCGCTTGCCGGTGATCGCGCAAAACCGGCCGTGATCCTGCTCCACGGTTTCCCGGAGTCCCACCGCACGTGGCGCGATGTCGCACCGATGCTCGCCCGTGGGTTTTTTGTGATCATGCCGGATCAGCGCGGATTTGCAGGCTCCGATCTTCCGCAGGACGTCAGCGCATATAAGACCGACTGTCTCATCGATGACCTATTCGCACTTGCCGGTGCGCTAGACCTCGCGCAGTTCTCTCTTGTTGGCCACGACTGGGGAGGAGCTATTGCGTGGGGCGCCGCACTGCGCGCTGACCCGCGCCTCGACCGACTTGCCATAGTCAACGCGCCGCATCCGGTCATTTTCCAGAAGAGCCTCATCGAGGACGAGGAGCAGCGGTCAGCATCGCAATATATCAATGCGTTCCGGACACCCGGCTTCGAGCAATATGTCGAAGCGAAGGGGTTTGAGTGGTTTTTCAATGCAACTTTTGCGCGGCATACGGACGTCAGGAAGATTCCTGAAGCGGAAAGGCGGCAGTACATAGCCGACTGGTCGCAGCCGGGTGCCTTCAACGCCATGCTTAACTGGTATCGCGCGGCCAATGTGATCGTCCCCCCACCGGGCATTGCGGCGCCGGTTCCCGAATTCCTTCTTCGCCTTTTTCCAACCGTGGACATCCCGACCCTAGTCATCTGGGCAATGAATGATGCCGCGCTCCTCCCGGTACAGCTCGAGGGGCTCGATCGGCTCGTCCGAGATCTTTCGATCATCCGTCTCGCGGATGTGGGTCATTTCGCACCGTGGGAATCGCCCGGACGCATCGTTGCAGCACTCATGCCCTTTCTCGAGCGACAACCGGCGGCTAGGGCTTCAGCCCAATGACCCAGGCTCGTTCACGCTCGCGTTCTGCTGCGCGGCTCGCCGCCGTTCAGGCGCTTTACCAGCAGGAAATGGAGGGTACTCCCCTGCCCCGGCTCTTAAGCGAATTCCACGACCACCGTCTCGGAGCCACGATCGAAGATGCCACCTATCACAAGGCTGAGCAGGATTTCTTTGACGATATCGTTACGGGCGCGGATGCCCGCCGAGCCGAAATCGACGGCTTGATCACCGATCGACTGGCGGAAGGATGGAGTCTCGATCGTCTCGACAGGCCAATGCGCGCAATCCTTCGTGCCGGTGCGTATGAATTGATCGCGCGGCGCGATGTGCCAGTGGGGTCGGTAATCTCGGAATATGTCGACGTAGCGCACGCTTTCTACGATAAGCGGGAGAGCGGCTTCGTGAATGGACTGCTTGATGCCATTGCGAAGGAGGCGCGGGCGGCGCAGGCTTAGCCAATGCGCGAGCTCGAGGTCATCGAACGATTGAGGCGCATCGCCAAAGCACCCGAAGCGCGCGGGCTGCTCGACGACGTTGCGACTCTCGACACTCTCGTATTGACGCATGATACGATCGCCGAGGACGTTCACTTCCTGTCCCATGACCCGCCAGCGAGTGTTGGATGGAAGCTGGTCGCGGTAAATCTATCCGATATTGCTTCGAAGGGAGCATCGCCCCTCGGCGCACTGCTCTCGCTTACGATAACGGGACCGGGAGATTGGGAACTGGACTTCCTCGATGGAGTCGAGGCAGCGTGCGAGAGCTATGGCCTCTCACTGATCGGGGGCGATACCATTGGCTTGCCCGTCGGGGCGCCTCGCGTTCTTGGTCTAACGGCAATCGGCCGATCCGGCGAGCACGTGCCACATCGCTCCGGCGCACTTTTGGGTGACGAACTCTGGCTCGTTGGAACCGTCGGCGATGCCGCGGCGGGCCTCGCACTTCTTGAAGAAAATCAGAATGCGGATGGGCCACTCGTCGACATTTACCGCCGACCAGTACCGCAGCTCGAGGCGGGACGCATACTTGCGCCACATGCGCATGCTATGATGGACGTCTCCGACGGACTGCTGCTCGATGCTCGACGGATGGCGGACGCTAGCCGCTGCGCTATCCGCATCGAGCTTGACCGGCTGCCACTGTCGAGCGCGTTCGTTGCCGAGCGAGGGCAGTCGCTGGACAGCCGGCTGTTCGCGGCGACGGGCGGCGACGATTACGCCCTGCTCGGAGTCTTTCCAGCAAAGTTCAATCCGGCAACCCTTTCTTTACCTTCCGGGACGAGAATCAATCGGATCGGCTCGATTGTCGGCGCAGGGCCAAGGCTGGTCCTCACTTTTGGCGGAGAATCAATCGAGCTGCCGGAGAAGCTTGGCTTTGAGCACGAAAGTTTTGATACTCGGAGGCTTTCCTCTTCGAAACTGGGTCATCGGCCTTAGCGGGCTGCTGTCTGGAATGGCATTCGCATTCCTGTTGCACTGATCGTTTAATCCCAAGCGGTTGCAAGCCGCGAAAACGCTCCCTAAACGTTCGCTCCGTCTTCGGGCGGCCGCGGGTCAATGTCGGCCGCGAGCTGCCCAATGGGAGGGAAGCGCAAGTCCATGAACCTGCTTTACATCGCTATCATTTGCGGACTGATTGCCGTCGTTTACGGCATCATCACAAGCCGTCAGGTGCTCGCCGCATCCGCCGGAAACCAGCGCATGATCGAAGTTTCGGGCGCAATCCAGGAAGGCGCAGCCGCCTACCTTCGACGCCAATACACAACGATCGCAATCGTCGGCGTCGTTGTTGCAATCATTGTATTCTTCTTCCTTGGCGGACTTAGCGCCGCCGGTTTCGTCCTTGGAGCCGTTCTGTCGGGAGCTGCTGGGTTCATCGGAATGAACATCTCGGTGCGCGCAAACGTGCGTACCGCAGAAGCGGCGCGGCGAAGCTTGCAAAGCGGGCTCACGACCGCATTCCGCGCGGGGGCCGTTACTGGTCTGCTGGTTGCCGGCCTCGCACTTCTCGCGATTTCAGGACTATTCTGGTACTTGACGGGCCCCGCCGGCTACGCTCCAAACGACCGGCCAGTCGTGACCGCGCTTACAGCACTAGCCCTCGGCGCAAGCCTGGTCTCCATCTTTGCGAGGCTCGGCGGCGGAATATTCACCAAGGCCGCAGACGTCGGCGCCG
>DASRBJ010000322.1:0-5213 GCA_035653695.1 Sphingomicrobium sp. | reverse complement strand
TCGCTCGATGAAGCGTTGGAAATGGAAGCGCGGGTCCAAGCGCATTGCATGGGCACCAATGATTTCAAGCGCGCCTACGACGCATTTGCGAACAAGCGCAAACCCGAGTTCCAGGGCGACTGAACGCGCGACTGGGACTGTCCGGAAGATGCTTGTTTGCGCTATTGCTGCAACCGATGACCAATAGTTGTTGGGCCATTCGGATGGTGAGTCTCATCATGATCGGCAATGAGGTAGGTGGGACGGCTCCCGTCGGGTTTCATCATGGCTAGCGACGAATTCCTCCGCTGGCCTTTTTTTGATCCGACCCATCGCGAACTCTCTGCCGCGCTTAAGGATTGGTGCCGCTCGATCCCGGGGGAGACCGCGGATCTCGACACAAGCTGTCGCGCTCTCGTGGAGAGCCTCGGAAGCGCCGGATTTCTCAAGCTTTGCGTAGCCGATGGCGATCAGCGCCCCGACGTACGGAGCCTCGCCATTGCGCGCGAAATACTTGCTTATCACAGCGCTCTCGCCGACTTCGCCTTTGCGCTGCAAGGGCTCGGTTCGGGCGCAATTTCACTGTTCGGCACGATTGAACAGAAGCGTCAATGGTTGCCAAAGGTCGCAAGGGGCGAGGCCATTGCCGCATTTGCAATGACCGAGCCGGAATGCGGATCCGATGCCGCGAATATCCAGACTTCGGCGATGGCAGACGGAAACGACTGGGTTCTCCTTGGCGAGAAGACATACATCTCAAATGGCGGGATCGCCGACTTTTACGTGACCTTCGCCCGAACCGGCGAAGGAGAGGGCGCACGCGGCTTGTCTGCGTTCATCATACCAGCTGGTCTGGTCGAGGTTACCGAGCGGATTGAAATGATGGCGCCCCATCCCGTTGGACGTCTCAAATATGAGAATGTCCGCGTACCGGCTGGAGCAATTATCGGTGAGCCAGGTGAGGGCTTCCGGATCGCAATGGAGACGCTCAATCTTTTCCGCGTAACCGTTGCCGCAGCGGCTCTGGGGTTTGCACGGCGGGCACTCGACGAAGCGCTATCGTTCGCCAGCAGGCGCCGTCTTGGCAACAGCACGCTCGCCGATAATGCTGTCACTCAGGCAAAGCTTTCCGACATGCTCGTTGCCGTCGATGCGTCGGCGCTGCTCGTCTACCGCGCTGCCTGGCAGCAGGACCAAGGTGGAATGGACAATCGCCAATCCGCCGCCGCGGCCAAGCTCTACGCAACGGAGGCGGCGCAAGACGTGATCGACGCCGCGGTTCAGATGCATGGCGGCGCGGGCGTCACGAGGGGGTCGAAGGTAGAGGAACTGTATCGCGATATTCGAGCGCTGCGCATTTACGAGGGCGCGAGTGAAGTGCAGCGCCAGATCATTGCGCGTGGCTTGCTGAAAAGGTCAGGCGCATGAAAATCCTCCAACCGCCCAATTGGCCGCGGCCGAAAGGCTATTCCAATGGCATCAGTGCTCGCGGACGAATGATTTTCACGGCAGGCGTCGTCGGTTGGGATGAGCATGAGACGTTCCTGGAGCATAGCCTCCACGGCCAGTTTGCACGGGCACTTATGAACGTGCTCGAGATCCTCGCCCAGGACGGCGCAGGTCCGGAGCACATCGTTCGCATGACTTGCTACGTCATCGATCGCAGTGATTACCTCCGCGAGCGTGACGAGCTAGGCTCGGCTTGGCGCTCGATCATGGGGCGCAACTATCCAGTCATGGCCCTTGTCGAAGTCAAAGGTCTTGTGGAAAGTGCCGCCAAGATCGAGATCGAGGCCACCGCGGTGGTGCCCGATTGAACTGCGACGATTTCGTTCGCAATCGTCTTCCGCCGGCGGCGCAACTTCCGGAGTTCCGCTTTGATCTGCCCGAACTGCAATACCCCGGCCGGCTCAATGCCGCTGTCGAGCTGCTGAAGGGCGGCGACAGCGCGAGCGTCTCAGTGGTCACTGACCACAAGAGCTGGAGTTATCGCGATCTTGACGATTTCAGCGGCCGAATTGGGCGCCTTCTCATCGAGCAGCATGGGCTAATGCCCGGCAATCGCGTGCTGCTTCGTGGGCCAAACACGTACACGATGCTCGCTGCATGGCTTGGTGTACTGAAAGCTGGCGGCATCGTCGTTGCAACCATGCCCCTACTCCGCCCCTCAGAAATCGAAACCGTACTCGAGCGCGCTCGAGTGAGCCATGCAATCGTCGACAGTCGTCATATCGGCGATTTCCGCTTGGCCTCGGCAGGAAGCCCATGGCTCAATCACCTCGTTGAATATGACGGTGATTTGGGCCGTGGTGAACTCGAGAACCGATGCGCGCTGCTGGATCCGATCGTTGCCGCGAATACGACGGCGGATGATCCTGCGATTATTGCCTTTACGAGCGGCACCACCGGCGTTCCCAAAGGATGCGTCCATTTTCACCGCGACATCCTCGCGCCGTGCGACACTTTCGCAAAGCATCTCCTTTGCCCGCAACGGGGCGACATCTTCATGACAAGCGCACCGATGGCATTCACGTTCGGTCTCGGAATGGGCTTCCTGTTCCCGCTTCGCTTTGGCGCCGCCGCGGCCACGATCGAACAGGCCAGTGCCTCAACGCTCGTCGACGCGATCGTTCGCCACGGCGTCACTCACCTTGGCACTGCACCAACGGCATACAAGGCACTTCTCTCCGAGCCGCGGCTCGACCAGGCTCTCAAAACGCTGCGCACGTGCGTGTCGGCAGGCGAGCACCTGCCGGAAAGCACATGGCGGTCGTGGAAAAGCAGAACGGGCATGGCGCTCATCGACGGCATTGGCTCGACCGAAATGATGCACATATTCATCTCGGCGCGAGGGGAAGAGATTCGACCCGGTTCGACCGGTAGGCCCGTGCCGGGATATAGCGCAACAGTGCTCGACGAAGACGGAAAGCCGCTCAAGCAAGGCGTTGGTCGCCTCGCGGTCAAAGGCCCGACAGGATGCCGGTATCTCGATGACCCCCGGCAAGCCGATTATGTCAGCAATGGCTGGAACGTGACTGGCGACACCTACCGACAAGATGCGGACGGCTATTTTTGGTACGTGGCGCGAAGCGACGATATGATCGTGAGCTCGGGCTACAATATTGCTGCTCCGGAAGTTGAGAATGCGTTGCTTTCACACGCGGCAGTCCGTGAATGCGCCGTAGTTGGCGCTCCCTGCACGGAACGTGGCCAGAAAGTAAAAGCCTTCGTTGTTCCAGCAGAAGGCTTCGTCCCGGATGACGCGCTCGTGGCTGAATTGCAAGCGCACGCAAAGCAGAAGATTGCGCCTTATAAATATCCGCGTGAAATCGAGTTCGTCGGCGCCCTGCCCAAGACCGCAACAGGCAAGCTTCGGCGCAGCGCGTTGAAAACGAACACTGATGATGCGCTTTCTCGAGGCTCGCAAAGATGATTGCTAGAGCTGGTCGCGCGCACCCGCTGCTGCTGCTTCGGCATCACGAAGGTCCTGCACTTCGCTTTTGCGCAGTTTGAACAGCTCACGGTCCTCGGGGCCGAAACCCTTGATCCACAACACTGCGCCGAACGCGAGCATGATGAGCGGAACTCCGATGATCAACTGCAGGAAACCGGTCAAGAAATAGCGCACGCCGATCCCGACGATCACTCCAGCGATGGTCGACCAAATAAGGTCCCAGCGCCATCCCGAGACGGGAGCACCAAGCTCCCTCCGCAATAGCCGAGATTTCGTGACCGAGGAAAAAGCGAGGGCCACGCACAAGCCGATTGCTGGCCCAGTCGCCTGGAAGCTCGCCGGCAACGCTTGCGCCCTCATGACAAGGATCAGGGAGGCTGCAAGCCCAGCCTCGAGTGCAAGCATGATGAGACTGATGACCATGTTCTTGGTTCTTGCGACGTAGATGAGTGCCGCTTCGCTAACGACGGCAGTTGCGGCGATAACCTCGGCCGCAAGGAGGAATGCAAGCATTGCCGTGCCGCCGGTAAATCCGGAGCCCACGAGCGCCATCACGGCTCTGCCGGGTATCGCGAGCGCGAGCGCGATTCCTAACTGCGCAGCAATGATCCAATAGGTGACCTGGCGCACCTGCTTGGCGACGGAGATCCTGTCACCGGCAGCAATCTTGCGGGCGATGGCCGGTCCGAGGACCGGCTCGAAGCTCGTCTTGAGCTTGGCCGGGATCGTGGCGACCTGCTGCGCTGCATAGTAAATTCCAACAAACGCTGCCGGCATGAGCGCGCCAAGCACAGCAAGGTCGATGTGCCGTGACGCCCACTCGACCGCATCCGCGGCGGCAACCGGGAGCGCTCGGTATCCGTTGTACCAGGCAGTCGCGAAGTCCGGTTTCCAGCCACGCGGTATTCCATAACAGCGGACCAGCGGAATCAAGGCGACAATCAGCGCCGCAACCATCGAACAGACATAAGCGACGATGAGCCCGTCATCGAGCGAGATATACTGCCAGAGGAACGCGACAATGCTGATCGTCCAAGGCTGGACGATCGAGCGGGCGCGCACCGTCGAGGCGACATCATGCTGGTAGGCAAGCGCCGCAAGCGCGATGTCGGTCCAGCTGATCGCAAGAACCGTCACGGCGAGTAGTCGGTCGAGACCGTGAATCTGCGTCGTCGGGTACATCGCACGCGGGAACAGGATGAGGATCGCCATGCCAACCGCAGAACCAACGGCTGCCACGAGCAGCGCATCGGCTACCACCCACGAGTGCGGCTTCTTTGCATTCGCGAGAAGCTGCGCAAGCCCGCGTCGCAGCCCAAGAGCTGCAATCTGGGCGGCGAACTCAACTGTCAGGACTGCGTAAGCGAACCGCCCGAGCTGCGCAGCTCCGTAGATGCGGCCACCAATGAACAAGAATGGCGCACTTGCTGCGAGGCGGAGCACGAAGCCGAAGATATTAAGTCGCCCGCCGCGTGCCAGCGTAGCCATGTCCGCGTCATGTGCCTGGCCCGCGACATTTCCCGCGTGCATGTCTGTCAATGTGCTTCGCCCCAGTTGGGACCCCAGCCGACTTCCACATCGAGCGGCACGTCGAGAACGAGCGCCGGCAGGGCGGCATCAGCCATGACCTTCCTGATTACCTCGCTGGCGGCATGCTCAAGCCCCTCGGGTACTTCGAACACCAACTCGTCGTGCACCTGCAAGAGCATCTTCACCGCGCCAAGTCCTGCTTGCGCGAGCGCGTCGTCCATGCGCGCCATCGCCCGCTTGATAAGGTCAG
>DASRBJ010000321.1:0-4072 GCA_035653695.1 Sphingomicrobium sp. | reverse complement strand
GTCCAGCACGGGATCGTCAGCGGCAAACGCGTCGGTCGCGCGGAACCGTCTCTGGATAACGGCGGCTCATGCGATGGGGTATTCCGGAAAGTAAGGTCCTAGCGAGCGTCCACATGCTCGGGCTCTACACCATGTTGACTTCGAGGCGCCAACGTACGTCCCGGTCCGAAGGGAAGGGACGAGAAAGTGGGTTGCAAGTATTGCGCATCATGCAGCACTTCTGGCGCGGTAAAGCGGAGTGTGTCGGAAGATGCTAAACGATTGGGCGCCGAACACCGAGAATTTCTGGATGCCCTTCACGGACAATCGCGCATTCAAGAAGGTTCCGAGGCTGTTGGTGTCCGCGTCCGGCATGCATTATCGTGACGGTGCCAATCGCTCGATACTTGATGGAACAGCGGGACTGTGGTGCGTGAATGCCGGGCACGGGCGTGAGCCAATCGTGGAAGCAATTCGCCGAGAAGCAGCCATTCTTGATTATTCACCGACATTCCAGATCGGCCATCCTTTAGCGTTCAAGCTCGCCGAGCGCCTCGAGCAATTCTTTCCACCGCCACTCGACCGGCTATTCTTTGTCAACTCCGGTTCAGAAGCGGTCGACAGTGCACTCAAGATTGCGATCGCGTACCAGCGGTCAAGAGGCTTTCCAGAGCGGTCCGGGCTGGTCGGACGTCGCCGCGGCTACCATGGCGTCGGATTTGGCGGCATTTCTGTGGGCGGAATCGAGAACAATCGTCGAGGTTTTCCGACGCTCCCGCGCGTCAGGCATCTCAGTGACACTATCGGTCCAGACCACCAACCGTTCACTCGTGGCCTGCCTGCATCGGGAGCAAGTCTCGCCGATCAGCTCGAAGAGATCATCGACGAAGACGGCGCGCAAACAATTGCGGCGGTGATCGTCGAGCCGGTTGCCGGCTCGGCTGGCGTTCTCATTCCGCCCGCAGGATATCTTGAGAGACTTCAAGCGATCACGGCTAAACATGACATCTTGCTGATCTTCGACGAGGTGATCACGGGCTTTGGACGCCTCGGAGCGCCGACGGCCGCGCATTTTTTCAACGTCATTCCCGATCTAATGACCTGCGCGAAAGGACTCACGAACGGGGCCGTACCGATGGGATGTGTGGCGGTCGCCCGAGAGATTTACGACACGATCATCTCAAGCTCGGGTCCGGGAATCGAATTCTTTCACGGCTATACTTGTTCGGGTCATCCTCTTGCCGCCGCAGCAGGCCTTGCAGCGCTCGATGTCTATGCCGACGAGAAGCTGTTTGACCGAGCGTCGTTGCTCAGCAGCGCATTCGAAGAGGCTGTCCATTCGCTGTGCGACGCACGGCATGTCATAGATATCCGCAATCTTGGGCTCGTCGCCGGCATTGAACTTGACCCTCGGCCGGAACAGCCCGGTGCTCGTGCAATGGAAACATTTCACCAGTGTTTCGACCAGGGGCTTCTCATCCGCGTGACTGGCGACACGATTGCCCTCTCGCCGCCGCTCATCCTTGAGCAGTCGCACATCGACGAAATGGTGGGCCGCTTACGCGACGTTCTTTCCACCATCGCCTGACCGGACGAGGCGATATGCGCCTTGCACTTCTCACGGTTATCCACTCGATCTTGGTCGGCGCCCTGGGTCTGCTTTGTCTCGCCTTCCCGCAACCGACTTTTGCTGCTTCGCAGTCGACAATTGTCGTCGGGATGCCACTCGAGCCCCCCAACCTCGATCCCACGGCCGGCGCTGCTGCTGCCGTCGACGAGGTCGTTTACCAGAACATTTTCGAGGGGCTCACGCGTATGACGCAGTCCGGTTCGATTGAACCAGCCCTGGCTTCCGGCTGGACCATTTCGCCGAACCTACGCGTGTACATCTTCAAGCTTCGCACGAACGTGCACTTTCACGATGGCTCGTCAATGACCGCAGCCGACGTTAAATTTTCGCTCGATCGCGCTCGTGCGCCTGGTTCCGCAAACGCGCAAAAAGCGCTTCTTGAGCCTCTTGCTGGTGTTGACGTGCTCGACCGATCAACAGTTCGGATACGGCTTTCACGACCTTACGCCGAACTCCTCTCCGTACTCGCATGGGGCGACATGGTCATCGTGAGCCCACGATCGGCCGCGAACAACGCAACGCACCCGATTGGGACAGGCCCGTTTCGATTCGACAGGTGGCAACGCGGGACGGCCATCGAGCTATCACGATATCCCGCTTACTGGGGAAAGGAGCCGGCACTTACCCAGGTTACGTTCAAGTTCTTCAGCGATCCCACGGCGGCCTATACGGCACTTCGTTCGGGCGACGTTGATGCCTTCACCAACTATCCAGCGCCCGAAAATGTCGGCGAGTTCAGGGCCGATCGGAATTTCGTAGTCACAATCGGTTCGACCGAAAGCAAGACTATCCTCGCGATCAACAATGCCGTGCCGCCGCTCAACAATATCCTCGTCCGACGAGCGCTCTCCTATGCGATCGATCGCAAGGCGATCATCCAAGGAGCGATGTTTGGTCTTGCAACGCCGATCGGCAGTCATTTCTCGCCTGGTGACCCAGCCTATATCGATCTCACGGGCTTCTACCCACATGATCCTGCGCTGGCGCGCGCGCTTCTTGCTAAGGCGGGTTATCCAAATGGCCTCGATCTCGTCCTGAGACTTCCGCCCCGCCCTTACGCACGGCGCAGCGGCGAAATGATCGCGGCGCAGCTCGCCGCCGTCGGCGTCCGAGTGCGCATTGAAAATATGGAGTGGTCGCAGTGGCTCGACCAAGTCTTCGGACGACACGACTTCGCGCTCACCATCGTCGATCATGTCGAACCAATGGATTACGGCATTTATGGCCGTCCCGACTATTACTTCGGCTATCACAGCCCCACGTACAACGCGCTCCTCGCGAAGCTCGACGCGACGATGGACGCTCAGCAACGGAAGGCAATTCTCCAGCAGTTGCAGATCCAGCTTGCGCGTGACGCGGTCAATGTGTTCCTTTTTCAGCAGCCGCGGATCAACATACGGCGTGCCGGCATCGAGGGACTTTGGGCGAATTCACCTATCGCTGGAACAGTCATGTCGGGAGTGACTGTTATCGGGCGCGCCGGGGCTTCCTCGGTGGCGTCCAGCGGCCCCAAGGCTGGGCACAGTATTCTCGTTGCGATGATTTTGATGAGCTTTTTCGCAGCGCTTGGCTGGATGGTTGCAAAGCTTGGTCTTCGCGGTGCGCTACGCCGACTGGCCTCCTTTGCTGCGACCATGGTTGCGGCAACCGCGATCATCTTTGTAATTCTTCAGATAATGCCCGGCGATCCGGCGCGCTACATGATGGGCCTCAATGCCAGCCCAGATGCAATTGGTGCGTTGCATCGTGAAATGGGACTCGATGCGCCCGCATTTCAGCGATACCTCCAGTGGGTCTTGGGCCTTCTTACTGGGCACTTCGGGACGAGTTACACCTACCGGGTTGATGTCGGCCGACTGATCGCCGATGCAATCACCGTTTCCCTGCCACTCGCACTTCTCGCGACCGTCCTGTCCCTTCTCATTGCCTTCCCTTTTGGGATTCTTGCGGCAGCAAAGCGGCGGAGCGCTGCGGGTGCGGCAATCATGGGCGTTGCGCAGGCCGGAATCGCTCTTCCGAATTTCTGGCTCGCGATGCTTCTCGTACTGCTTGTCTCGATCCGTCTCAGGTGGCTTCCAGCGGGAGGGTTCGACGGATGGGATGCGGGGTTCTGGCCGGCACTTCGAGCGCTCCTGTTGCCCGCGATTGCACTCGCGACGCCACAAGCGGCGATCCTTACGCGGGTCCTGCGATCGGCGCTCGTTGAAACCATGCACGAGGACTATGTGCGCTCGGCGCGCGCCAAAGGCCTCAGCCGAGGCGAGGCGCTCCGCCGGCATGCGCTTCGCAATGCCCTGATCCCGGTCCTTTCAGTGCTGGGCCTTCAAATTCCCTTTCTGCTTGCAGGCGCGATCATCATCGAAAATGTATTCACACTTCCGGGTCTGGGACGCCTCGTTTTCCAGGCGATCACCCAGCGCGATCTGATCGTCGTTCAGGGCGTTGTCGTCGTCCTTGTGTTCG
>DASRBJ010000320.1:0-2083 GCA_035653695.1 Sphingomicrobium sp. | reverse complement strand
AGATCGACGTGCTCGGCGAGAACATGGTCGGGAGGACCGAGGACGAAGCAAAGAACATCCGCCGGCGCTGGGGCATTTTATTCCAGAATGGCGCGTTGTTCTCGACACTGACCGTCGCCGAGAATGTCGAAGTGCCGATCCGGGAATATTTCCCGTTCATCAGGCCGCCGCTCCTCGACGAAATCGCTTCGTACAAGATTGCGATGGGCGGGCTTCCGCCAGACGCGGGGCCCAAATATCCGTCCGAGCTTTCGGGTGGCATGATCAAGCGCGCCGGACTTGCCCGTGCACTAGCACTCGACCCCGAACTCCTGTTCCTCGACGAGCCGACCGCGGGCCTCGATCCAATCGCGGCGGCGGCATTTGACCAGCTTGTGAAATCGCTTCAGCAGCGCCTTGGCCTCACCGTTTTCCTGATCACGCACGACCTCGACACGCTTCATGCGGTCTGCGATCGGGTGGCGGTGCTTGCCGATCAGCATGTCATCGCAGTTGGAACGATCCCGCAACTATTGGCTTTGGACCATCCTTGGATACAAGAGTATTTCAACGGTCCGCGGGGACGCACTGCGGCCCAGAGCTATGAAGAGCATGAAGAAGGGGCGCAGGCGTAGTGGAGACCCGGTCCAACTATGTATTTGTCGGTGCTGTCACCGTGGCGTTGCTCATCGGCGTGCTGCTCTTCATCGTCTGGCTTGCTGGCATCGGAAACAAGACTCAAAAATGCTACGACATCTACTTCGCGCAAGGTGTCGGTGGGCTCGCGAAGGGATCGAACGTAAGCTTTTCGGGCGTTCAGGTCGGGCAGGTCTCAAAGATCTCGCTTCTTCCCAACCGGCCCGAATTCGTCTGGGTTCGGATCGAGGTCGATGACCAAACCCCGGTTCTCCAGGGAACCAGTGCGCAGGTTCACGACGTTGGCTTTACTGGAGCGAGCCAGATTCAGCTCGCCGGCGCGCAGCGCGGCCGTCCCCCGATTGACCAGATCGGACCACAGGGCTGCCCGGTCATTCCAGCAACCTCGGGCGGCATCAGCGCGCTTCTCAATAGCGCGCCAGAGCTCATCGATCGGATCCAGCGCCTGACGGAGCGCCTGACGGAATTGCTTAGCGACAAGAACCAGAATTCGATCTCGGACATTCTTGAAAATATCGACGCGACGACACGAGTACTTCGCCAGCGCGCTCCGGAAATGGGTGACACGCTCGCTGAGATCAAAACGGCATCGCACAATGCAGGCGTCGCCGCGAACAATGTCGCAGCGCTCTCCGCCAATGCCAACCGTCTCATCAGCGACGACGGCCGGCCGGCGATGGAGAACCTCAACAAGTCGCTTGCTTCAGTTCAGCAAGCCACCGACAATCTTAATTCGATGATTGGTGATGCGCGGCCGGGAGTCCAGACTTTCAGCAAGTCGACGCTTCCCGAGGTCAATCGCCTCGTTCATGACCTCAGGCAATTGACGCAATCGCTCGAGGCGGTGTCGAACCGAGTAAACCAGCAGGGCATCGGCGGAGCCCTCGGAGCGCCTAAGCTGCCCGACTACAATCCAGGAAAACGCAAATGACTGTGCTGACGAGGACCGGATTCGTGCTTGTCCTCGCGGCCGCCTTGGGCGGCTGCTCGATCGGAGGGCTGCTCGGTGGCGGAAAACCTCCAGCGACGCTCGTGACTCTGACCCCAGAAGCCGCGGCGCCGGAACTCATCGCGCGCAACGCAACGGCCGGGCAGTCGGTGACCATCGAGACCCCAACCGTGCCCAAGGAGCTGGCGTTCGTCCGAGTGCCAGTCCAGCTCACGCCGACCAACGTTCAATATGTTGCGAACCTCCAGCTGGTCGACACGCCCGACCGCCTGTTCCAGCGGTTGCTTGAGGAAACGGTGCGTCGTACGACAAGCCGCGTCGTTCTCGATCCCGCTCAGTCGGCTCTTGATCCCGGCATAGCGGTCAGCGGGGAATTGCAGCGTTTCGGCTATGATGCGTCGACGGGCGAGGTCATCGTGACTTATGACGCCGCACTGTCCGCGCCGGGAAGCGCCGGCGTCCATACGCGCCGGTTCACGGCACGCGCTCCAGCCGACG
>DASRBJ010000319.1:0-3513 GCA_035653695.1 Sphingomicrobium sp. | reverse complement strand
CCACCACCTTCCAGATTTCGGTGATGGTGAGCAAAAGTATCGCACTGCAAGCGTCATAACATTCGCCAACCACCGGCCATTACGGGCGCATTCGCCCGGTCTGCGCGCTGCCGCCTAGCACATCGAAAGAGTTGGGCCCAGCTGGCGGAGCTCAGGTGGGGCTCAAGGAACCGCATTTGTCCGCCGGAGTGCAGCGGCGGCATCATTCCCCCCACCGCTATAACGTGACGCCCGGGACCGGGTGGATATGAGGCCAGCCGGGACCGCCTGCTGAAACAAGCGCGCTCGATCTGTGGTGTAATTGACCCAAGCCTCAAGCCGCAAGAGCGGCGGCCGTAGCTCTCACAATTGCCAACGCCGGACTCACATCGGTTCGCGCCGGGCTAGCCCGATCGGAGTAATCCGAACGGGTTAGCCGACGCTCCTCTGGTTATGATTTGACTTACGAATGCTAAGTGTCTCACATTTTGTCTGCAAAATGCCATTTTTTATAAAGCTGCGAAGCTAATGCAGCAACTAAGACATCAGCTTGGGGAGGCTGCAATGTATATCACGGACGAACGGAAGCAGTTGCGAGAGCTCACTTGGAGCGTGATCGGCAAGTCGACGTTCGAAAAGTGGAAAGCGGAAGAAAGGCGCATAGAGGAGCGTATTGCGGCGCAGCGAAAGGCGCGGCTTGCGCAGCAAGGAACTCCTCCCATGCCGTCGAATCCCGAGAGCGAGTTCGTGAGGAATCCTCGATTTGCAAAGCCCTATTTCGCGCAGGAGTAGGATCCGAGACTAGCAGCTTGCGGAACGAGACCTGTGGCTTGCGCGAGTCGGCCAAGCGGGTCGACTAAGCGATCAGCCTTTCTTCCGGCTCAGGTAGTGCGTCATTCCCCGGATGGAATTGAGATTCTCGGGCAGCAGCTCGGTGTCGTCGACCTTGATGCCGAAGGTCTCCTCGAGAAAGCTGACGACCTCGAGCACGCCTGTCGAATCGATAATGCCCTCGTCGAGAAGGGACGTATCGTCATCGAGGACGACGCCTTTAGATATGTAGAAATTCGACACCAGAAAATCGCGGATTTGCTGGCTGTAGATGTCGTGTGTCGCAGGTATTGGCGCCATTGTGTGCCTCCAGTTCGCGAAAATCGTCGAGGGGGCCGAGCTAGCTCAGAGCCCGCTTGTTGAGTTTGCCTGTTTCCGTTCTCGGCAGGCTTGATACGATGACGATCGATTTCGGAACCATGAAATTTTCCAGCTGGCCTTGGCATTCTCTTTGGAGCTGCTTCTCGCTGATGGTCGTTCCCTGCTCCGCCACCACAAAGGCCTTGATCGCCTGCCCGAGAAGTTCGTCGGGAATGCCGATCACCGCGGCTTCTTTGACCCCGGGCAGGTTCATCAACACGTTCTCCACTTCCTTGGGAGCCACCTTCTCCCCGCGTGACTTTATGATTTCGTCGCTGCGACCAACGAAGTAGAGATAGCCCTCCTCATCCATCCAGCAGTAGTCCCCAGTGTACAAGACCTGCTCGCCCGGCAGCGGGCCAGGTTTGAGCCGTCTCGCCGTCGCTTCCGGCTTTCCCCAGTACCCCTTCATCACAGTCGCCCCGCGGATCACCAGCTGCCCGACAACGCCCGGGCCGACTCGTTGATCAGCCTCGTCGACAATCCACATTTCCGTGTTCGGGATCGCGATGCCGACGCTCGAAGGCTTTCGATTGAGATCGTCCGGCGGCAGATAAGTGCAGCGCTTGCATTCGGTAAGGCCATACATCGAGAAGATGCGCGCGTGCGGAAATACCTGCTGCAGGGCGGCGAGATGCTTTACCGGCAGCGCGGCGCCTGTGTTCGTGACGTACCGAATGCTCGAAAGGTCGAATTCCTTCAGCGACTCCAGTCCGAAAAGGGTCGAAAAAATCGTCGGCACCCCCGGAAAGCCTGTGATCCTCTCCTCTGCGACGCGTCGGAGAATCTGTGCTGGAAAAGCGAACGAGCGTTCGAGGACAAGCCGGGCGCCCATGCGAAACGCCATGATCATTTGGTAGAGCCCATAATCAAAGGCGAGCGGCAACACGTTCAAAATAACATCGTCTTCGCGCACACCGAGATATGCTGCGATCGACGTGCATGCGGTAAGCATATTCCTGTGCGTCAGCATGACGCCTTTCGCGTCCCCCGTTGATCCGGAGGTGTACACGATCGCCGCGAGATCGATGTCGATGCAGCGCCGCGCCGGCGGCTCACTGGAAGGACCTGCAACTGCCGCGCTCCATCGGACCGCGTGGGGCAATTCTGCGAGGTCCGGGTCGTCGATCGGCCCAGACACGATCACCCGGCGCAACGACGGACAGTTTAGTACGGGCTCGTTGTATACGGAGTGCAGTCGCTTGTCGGTGATGAATGCCGCCGGACGGCAATCTTTGAGAAGATAATCGAGTTTGCCGGCTTTCGTTAGCGGGTTCACGATACAGACGACGGCATTCGCCTTGAGCGCCGCCCAGAAGCTGATCACCGTCTCGACGCTGTTGTCGGCGAAGATCATGACGCGGTCTCCGCGCGCTACTCCAGCCGCCGCCAAGTGATGCGCGAGCGCGTTGGATTGCGCGTCGATTTCCCGGTAGGCGACGCGCTGGTCGCCGCATACGAGCGCGACCTTGCCGCCGAATTGCTGCGCGGAGTGGATGAGGTAGTCGTGCAGAAGCGGTACAGGGCCGTGCATTATGCGAGAGCCTCCGCCCGATGCGCGCAATCGACGTCGACACGCAATTGCGCCAGCGGGCCTACAGCAGGAGCCGCTGACAGAAGTTGTTCGTGAAGGAGTTGGGTCGACAGCACCCCGATCAGAGCCATGTTGTCGGTATTCGATAGATCGCCATCGTCCCTCTGCGCCTGAGCCGTACACTTGCTGCGTAGATGCGCGATCAGCGCCGGATCAAAAATGTTCGTCTCGCGAATCGCCCGGTCTGAGAGGGCTTCCTCGACATAGGCCGGTGCGTCGCGCCCGAAGAAGCACCGCGCGTTCGGAGCCCGGTACGGCTGCTTCTTGCGAGCGACGATTTCGGATGGCACGATCGGTTGGGCCACGCGCTTTAGAACATGTTTCTCGTCGAGAACGCGGAGCTTGTATGCAGCGGGAAGGGAATTCGCGAGCGCGACGACATCCTCGTCGAGAAATGGGAAGCGGCCCTCGACCGAGTGCGCCATGAGCATTCTGTCTCCCTGCGAGGACAACAGGTAGCCCGATAGCAGCGTGTGCATCTCGAGATACTGATCCTGCGCCAGCGAGCTCCAGCGCGAAAATTCGGGCGGCAGGCGGTCGAGCAACTCGGATACCGCATCCCGCCCCGCCAATGCAGCGCGCATGTCTGCGGAGAACAGCCGCTTGATGACGCTCGTCGTGCGCCAGCGCGTATCGTGCGCAAAGCCGGGCGCGTCATAGGCCGAGATATTGCGTCCGAAAAACTGACGGGCCATTGCCTGCTGCCGAACCGGCGAGCGGCCGAGATAAGGATAGAGCCGCTCCAGTAG
>DASRBJ010000318.1:0-3563 GCA_035653695.1 Sphingomicrobium sp. | reverse complement strand
TGCAGCGCTTATCGTCTCGGCAACGGGTGTCTGGATCGCCTGGAAAAACAGCAACGATGACAAGCCGGCACGTGTCGTCGAGCAACGCTCCTCGATCCCGCTCGCGCTTCGCGGCACCGCTCAGTCCGAGGGGCGCGAACTCGACATAATAGCTGCCGACCCGTCACATGGGCTCGAATCGCTGAAGTTCACAATTCGGGGTGCGGCACCGATCGACGTCGGGAGCGATGGAAAGCTCCTTGCGAGCGATGTGGAAGCAGCTCTCAAGGGGCGCGAAAAGGAAGCCAAGGACGTTGCGCTTCACCTGCCCGTCCACATCGATGCCTATTATGTCGAATCCGGCGTCGATCGCCATGGCGGCGGTAATTACGTGCTCCGTTACAAGTGGCAGGGCGGAGGCTTGTTCGGAGGCCGCTCTCTTCGCCTTCTCGGCTTGAGTAGAGGCTGAAGCTTGCTTCCGGACTTGCCGCTCCCGGCCGAGGTCGTGCTGATTCTCGCCGAGGTCGCGGTCCTGGTTCGCGTTCTCCTTCGGCCCCACCGTGAGCCCGCTTCCCGACTCGCTTGGATTATCGTCGTTCTCGCGGTGCCGTTGGCCGGGATCATCGCCTATCTGATCCTTGGCGAGACGCGAATCAGCGGCGGCCGCCGCGAGCACGGCCGCAATGTCGATGCTCAGCTACCACGGCCGAAGGGTGATCCGACTTGCCTCAGTCGCCTCGCGGGCGGCCCACACCAGGCGCCGTTCGAGCTTGCTCGAACCATCAATCACCTCGATCCGACCTGCGCAAATAACGCCCGGATCTCGGAAGACAGCGACAGTGCCATTGACGAGATGATTGCGGACATCGACGCTGCGCACGAGCACGTCCATCTTTGCACCTATATCTGGTTGGCCGATCGCAACGGCATCAGGATGAAGGACGCGTGCTGCCGGGCGGCGCGACGCGGAGTCCAAGTTCGGATCCTCGCTGATGCGCTTGGTTCACGACGGTTTATCCGATCGCACCACTGGCGCGAGATGAAGGAGGCGGGATGTCATGTGCTCGTCGCGCTGCCGGTTGGTAATCCTCTCTGGACGTTGATCCGCGGACGCGTCGACCTTCGCAACCATCGAAAAATGGCGGTTATCGACAACAAGATCGGCTGGTGTGGCAGCCAGAACATTGCGGACCCCGAATTCCGCATCAAGGCGCGTTATGCGCCTTGGGTCGACATCATGACGCGATGGCAGGGCCCTGTTGCCCAGCACGTGCAATTTCTCTTCGTCTCCGACTGGATCGCTGAAGGAGGAGACGACATCAGCCAATTGCTGAAAGTCACGCCGACCAAGCCGTCCGACGGCGCCATTCTTGCGCAGATTATCGGGACCGGTCCGACGGCGAGCTTCGATGCAATGCCTTCCTGCTTTTCCGAACTGATCCATTCCGCACGCGAAGAGCTTGTCATTACGACGCCTTATTTCGTACCCGACGAGCAACTGCTCTTTGCACTCACGTCGGCGGCCCGGCGCGGCGTTCAAACGATCATGGTGCTCCCCAAACGCTGCGACAGCCGGTTCGTCGCGGCGACGTCGCGGAGCTATTACGAGGATTTGCTAAAAGCCGGCGTTCACTTGTTCGAGTACGGCCACGGGATGCTTCATTCGAAGACCATGGTGGTGGACCGAAAGATCGGCCTCATTGGCAGCGCCAATCTCGATCGGCGAAGCTTCGAACTGAACTTCGAAAACAATATCCTTTTTGCCGATCCGTCGTTCGCCGGCGCGATACGCGATCGTCAAGATCAGTATCTTGGCCAATCAGAGGCCGTCACGAGCGAGGATCTTGCTCGTTTCGGGCTCCTTCGCCGAATCGTCCAGAACCTGCTCGCAACGATGAGCCCGGTTCTTTAACGAGCTAGCCGACGATTTCTTCGGGCTTGAAGAAATAGCTGATTTCAACAGCGGCATTCTCGTCGCTGTCGGAACCGTGCACCGAATTGGCTTCAATCGATTCCGCGAAGGTCTTGCGGATGGTGCCGTCTGCGGCCTGTTGCGGGTTCGTGGCGCCCATCACTTCGCGGTTGCGAGCGACCGCATTCTCGCCCTCAAGTACTTGAACGACGACAGGACCGGACGTCATGAACGTGCACAAGTCGTCGAAAAACGGGCGTTCCTTGTGGACAGCGTAAAAGCCTTCAGCTTGATCACGGCTCATCCGAATGCGCTTCGATGCAATCACGCGAAGCCCGGCGTCCTCAAGCATCTTGGTAACCGCGCCGGTGAGGTTCCGGCGCGTCGCGTCGGGCTTGATGATCGAAAAAGTACGGCTCGTCGCCATGATCGGGCGAACTCCTATTATTGAGAGAAATGGGATTGGTGCGCCGCCTAGCGGGCAAGGCGCGCTGCGGCAATAGTCAGCTCTTTTGCACCCACTTGCCGTCTTCGCGAGCCCAGTAGCGCCTCTCGATCCCTTCCCTTCCGGCAAGAAGTTTCCAGGCGCGACGAGCATCGTCGAGCGAAGTGGCGTCGAAAAGGTAGAAACCGCGGTCAAAGCCGACCGCGGCCTCCCGCCACTCCCCGTCCGCAATCAACAGGTGCCGCGCCTCGTTCGGCGCATCGGTACTCGTCGAAAGGAGGATCGGCTGGCGCGCGTCGTCCGCACCACCGGCGACGCCGTGCGGAAGGAAGCTCGTTGGTCCTTCATCCCACAAGCGCCGGTCAAGTCTTGCAAGAAGCGTCTCGTCGTTGGCAACGATCAGGAGCCGACCGTCCGCGGCAAGGACTTTTTCCGCTATGCTTGCAATCACCTGGTCAGCCGGCGTTTCTCCAAGCTGGTAGAAGTCGATCTGCACGTTCTAGCGATTCACTGCTCCAGCACGTCTTCGACATATTGATCGAGCAAGCGCACGCCAAATCCGGTTGCGCCTTTGTCGTAGGTCGTCGCCGCTTTGTCTGACCAGGCCTTGCCCGCCATGTCGATATGCGCCCACCGGACACCACTCTCGATGAAGCGCTGGATGAACTGGGCTGCCGTGATCGACCCGCCCTCGCGCGGTCCGACGTTCTTCATGTCGGCGATTGGCGAATCGATCAGTCGGTCGAATGCATCACCAAGCGGCATCCGCCACAGTTTGTCGCCGGATTCCTCGGCTGCTTGCTGGAGCTTGGCCGCAAGCTCCTCGTTGTTTGAGAACAAGCCGGCCCATTCATGACCAAGGCTGATGAGGATTGCACCGGTCAGTGTCGCGAGGTCGATTATCGTCGACGGATTGAAATTGCGTTGGACGAAGGTGACCGCGTCAGCAAGCACCAGCCGGCCCTCGGCGTCGGTATTGATGACCTCGATGGTCTGGCCGGACATGCTCGTAACGACATCGCCCGGGCGTTGCGCATTGCCGCCTGGCATGTTTTCTACAAGCCCGCAGATCCCCACGATGTTTGCCTTGGCCTTGCGTAAAGCGAGTGCTTTCATCGCGCCGGCAACGGCGCCCGCCCCGCCCATGTCCCACTTCATGGCTTCCATGCCTGCCGCGGGCTTGATCGAAATCCCGCCCGTGTCGAAGGTCACCCCCTTGCCGACGAA
>DASRBJ010000317.1:0-3342 GCA_035653695.1 Sphingomicrobium sp. | reverse complement strand
GGCCCATGAAATGGGCCATGTCGCAGATCGCCTTCATTTCCTCGTCGGTGAAGTGCTGATCCAAGCCACGAGTGCCGGGATCAAGCACGCCACCCGTTGCCATGATCTTGATCCAGTCGACCCCTGCCGCGGCGAGCTGCCGCACAACCTTCTGGCATTCCTCGGCGCCGGTGCACACCGATGGATTGAGGTGCGCTTCGAAGATGGCATCGGCGAGTTCGGGTGGAAGACCTGTCGCTTCGTCGGCGTGACCGCCGATGATCGACAGCGGTTGACCGGCAACCCTGATCCTAGGTCCGGGGAATCTTCCTTCAGCGACCGCGTCGCGGACCGCGATCACAGCGCTCGTATTGCCCCCAAGATCGCGAACTGTCGTGAACCCGCCGCGCGCCATTTCCAGGGCGTGAGTGAGACCGACGGTCGTATTGTACGGAACTGAATATTTCTTGGTGAACCTGTTGTACCAGGGTTCGCCGCTCGTGCTGGTCAAGTGAACGTGAACGTCCGTCATTCCAGGCATGACGGTCATGGTGCGTTCGTCGACGACTGTCGCCCCCGCAGGAGCGGTGAACCCCGGTTCAATCCGCGCGATGCGCCCATCCACCACGATGACCGTCGAATTCGTGCGCTCCGGCTGTGCGGCATCAACGATGAGATGACCAGCCTGGATGGCGTACGTATCCGCGTTGGCAACAGTCGCAACGGCCAGCACCGCCGTGCCGGCAAGCAAAGCTTTGAACATGAAAATCCCCTCTAAGAGGGGCGTAGGCTTAGCGTCCTTTGCGGAGGCTTCAAGTTACCAGTGACAGCAATGTTTGAAGGTGGTCGGCCTCACTGGCCGGCTTATCAGTGCGGATGCGGCTGATGCGGGGAAAACGCATTGCAAGACCGGACTTGTGTCGACCGCTTTTGTGTATCGAATCGAATGCCACTTCGAGGACGAGGCTCTTCTCGACCTCGCGAACGGGCCCGAATCGATCGACGGTGTGCCCTCGTATCCATCGATCAAGCCACTTGAGCTCCTCATCGGTGAAGCCGAAATAGGCTTTCCCGACGGGGAGTAGTTCGCCAGCTTCGGTCCACGCGCCGAACGTATAGTCGCTGTAATAGCTCGATCTTTTTCCGGAACCTCGCTGCGCGTACATCAACACGCAGTCTGCGGTCAGCGGATCGCGCTTCCATTTGTACCACAAGCCGGTTCTTCGTCCGGCGACATAGCTACTGTTTCGACGCTTGAGCATGATCCCTTCGATCGAAGCATCGCGCGCGTTCAAGCGAAGGTCTTCAAGCTCCTCGAATGTCCGGGCATCGATCAGCTGAGACAGGTCGAAACGGTGAGGATCAAGGCGAGTGGCGAAGATTTCGAGCCTTTGACGCCTTTCTTCCCAGCTGCGATCGCGCAAATCCTCATCGCCATCAAACAATATGTCGTAAAGTCGCACGAACGCTGGGAAGGCGTTCAACATCTTGGCACTGACCTTCGTCCGCCCGAGCCGCTGCTGAAGAACGTTGAAGCTTGCTGCCGCCCCGCCGTGGAGCTCGGTTATCCCTTGCTCGGAACCGCGCACAAGTAATTCGCCGTCGAGCACCCCGGCCGAACGAAAGCAGTCTGCAATGTCCGGGAAGCTCTTCGAAATATCATCACCAGTGCGGCTATAGAGGCGCGTCTGCCCTCCGGCATGAACGAGTTGGACACGGATGCCATCCCATTTCCATTCCGCCGCATATTCATCGAGTGAAACCTTCGTGTCCTCGAGTGGGTGGGCGAGCATGAACGGGCGGAAGACCGGGATATCGCGCGCGATCGGCTGCGGTGCACGCCCTTCCGCCCAGTCGAACAGTTCCCGGTAAGGAGGAGAAAGGCCATGCCAGACCTCTTCGACCGCCTCGACGTCAAGCCCAAAGGCGAGGGCGAACGCCTGCTTGGCGAGGCGTGCGTTCACTCCTACGCGCAACTCCCCGAATGCAAGTTTGAGAAGGGCATAGCGCCCGGATGAGTCGAGATGGTCGAGCATCGAAGCGAGGGCCATCGGCGCATCGAGGCGCGAGGCGGACCGCAGGCGCTCGACAGCCGTACTAATGCTAAGCGTCGCATCATCGATATCAGGAGGATCGTCGTTCGACTTCGGCCAAAGCAGAGCAATCGTCTCCGCGCTGTCGCCGACATAGTCACGGCTCATGTAGTAGAGCACAGGATCGACGCGTTCTTCGACAATGGCGCGAATCGCTGCCGGTTTGACGTGCGGGAGGCTCAGCGTCCCGGTAAGTGCAGCAAGTGCGAGACCCCGGTCGGGATCGGGAGTCTGCTTCAGGTAGTCACCGATGAGCTTCAGCTTCGTATTGCGCGAGCGCGTGTATACGAGATCGTCGAGAAGCTGCGAGAAGGCGCGCATCCCGCCACTAATGCACGAAGTCCGGGTTGGGTGTCAGTGCAGTCGGATCGCGAGTGCGGCAAGGATCGTCGTGCAGTCCTTTTCCGAGACGCTATCGAGTGCTTCCTCGACATGTTCGAGGCACGATTGCATGGCAATTCGGTGGCCGGGAAGAAGCGCTCGCTGGGCGGTCGAGCGCGCTAGTCCTTCAAGCGCGGCAAGCCCGTTCGCGGCCGCAAGTTCGCGGATCGCGTCCATTTTTGCATGAAGATCGAGAGGCGAGAGACTAACGGCAGTGGCCCGAATTTCGTCAATGCGCAGTGCGACTTGCTTCCGGATCATAGCGAGTGCGTCAGCCGGCATGAAGGGCTCCTTGGATGAACGCAGATTCACCCAAGAAGGTTAAGAGCTGGTTACATGCCCGTTTCGGTTGACAGAATCGGTCGCGTTCGTCATTGCAGCGAGCGATTTGGAGCGGCGGTGGCCGCTTTTTTCTTTTGCAATCGGGATCGATCCAATGGCCAAGCCGGCAACCGTCAAGATCAAGCTCGTCAGCAGTGCCGACACAGGCTTCTTTTACGTTACGAAGAAGAACCCGCGCACGAAGACGGAGAAGTTAAGCTTCAAGAAATATGATCCGGTCGCGCGCAAGCACGTCGAATTTAAAGAAGCAAAGATCAAGTAGCTTTTGGGGCCCTGGGCGGCCGTCTCGAATACGGCGACGGCTCGCTGAGGCGACGACTTGCCCTACTTTCGTGAAGCGTCTCCCTCGTCAGGATTAGCGGCGCCCCGAGAAATTGCGGAGCTTTCGGGCTTTTCCCGTTCGTTCGTCCCAAGATTGCCATTGGTGTCTCGATGGCCGCTGAGGAGGTCGTCGACGGTTTGCGCGAAGCGGACCACGGAAATAGGCTTTGACACATAGGCTTGCGCTCCGGCAGCGCGAATCCTTTCCTCATCACCGCGGGCCGAA
>DASRBJ010000316.1:0-5080 GCA_035653695.1 Sphingomicrobium sp. | reverse complement strand
TTGCGCAGCGCGGCCGGGCCGGGATCCTCGCTGGTGCCTATATGGGGACGGCTCGCGAAGATGCCGACCTCGTCGACGCAGCAAAGGCGGGCGGTGACATGCCGCTCGGCGCCTTGGGTTCAGGTTCGGACTATACGGCGTTCCTGCAGCATCTCGGGATTGCTTCGATGAACCTCGGCTTTGGCGGTGAGAACGAAAGCGCCGGAAGCTATCATTCGGTCTACGACAGCTTCTACCACGTGATGCATTTTGACGATCCGGGTCTCCAATATGGCGCAGCCTTGTCGAAGGTCGTTGGCCGACTCGTTCTTCGTGCTGCCGATGCACCGCGAGTGCCGGCGCGCTACAGCGACTTAGCAACGACCGTTGCGCGCTACCTTACGGAGATCAAGAAGCTTGCCGCCGATCAGCGCGAGAAGGACCGCACGCTTGCCAACCTCCGTCGCGAGGGCGACTTCCGGCTCGCAAGCTCACCCACCGACCCGATTGTCGCGCCGGTTGACCGTGGCGTCACGCCGCTCATCGACATGCTCCCGCTCGAGAATGCCGTCGACCATTTGAAGCGCTCCGCTTCAGCCGCCGACGCGATGCTTGGCCGCGAAGAGAATCTTCCGCCGGCAACACAGGCGCGGATCAACGCCGATCTCGCCCAGATCGACCAGCTCCTTCTTGATCCGCAGGGCCTTCCTGGTCGCCCCTGGTTCGAGAATCTCGTCTACGCGCCGGGGACTCTTACCGGTTATGGTGCCAAGACCCTGCCGGGCGTCCGCGAGGCCATCGAGCAGCGTCGCTGGGACGATGCCAGGGCCTATGTCGTGCGCACGGCAAAGGTGCTCGAGGATTATGCCAATCGTCTCGATAGCGTCACGGCAATGGCGAGAACGCCGTCGTGACAAGTGGCCGGATGATCGAGCTCGCCCTAGCGGTCCTCGTCCTTGCAGCAGGCGTAATATTCTACGCCCGCAAGCCGTCGGACGGTAACAGCTACGGCAACCAGGGCGCGGTCATCCTCGTCGTCATCGCACTCATCATGGGCATCCATGCGCTCGGTGGTCTCGACTACCATCCAACCCAGGCGGAAGCGGACGCAATGCAAGGCCACGCGCGATGATGACGGCATTCGTGATCATAGGCGTGATCGCCGCTCTTTGCGGCGCCTCGTTCGTCTTCGCGGCAATCCGCCGCGGACCTGATGCCGCCCCCGGCAACATGGTAATGTTGATCGGCGGAATGATGCTGACCGCGTTCGGGATCGTTATCGCGGGATTTGCGATCGTCTACAGCAACACCGCGCCGCTCAATCTTAACGCGGGAGCGGCGCGATGAATCTCCCGTCGTGCATCCATAATGCTTGCGTCGCGACCCAGGCGACGCACACGGTGGCGGCCGACGCTCCCGGATTTTGGGCCGGCCTGTGGCATGGCCTCATCTTTCCGCTTGCATGGGTCGTGTCGCTCTTCACGAACAGCGTCGCGGTCTATGCCGTGCCGAACGACGGTGGCTGGTACAATTTCGGCTATTTCCTTGGGATCGTCGTCTTCGGTGTCGGCGCGAAGCGAAGCCACACCGTCTACCGGGAGCGGCGCTGAACAATGATCCGGCAGCACCCGACAAACCGATACGTCGATGCGCGGTCCGCATACGGTGCGCGCGGCAGTGATCGACCCCATATTTCCAGTTTCGAAGGAGCCTAAAGATGCCACTTCTCCAAGCATCGAAGTCCTACAAGCCGTTCGAATATCCCTGGGCTTTCGAATTCTGGAAGCGGCAACAGCAGCTGCACTGGCTCCCCGAGGAAGTGCCGCTCGGCGAAGATTGTCGCGACTGGGCGCAGAAGCTCTCGGATCACGAACGCAACCTTCTGACGCAGATCTTCCGTTTCTTCACGCAGGCCGACGTCGAGGTGCAGGACTGCTATCACGACAAGTACGGCCGCGTGTTCAAGCCGACCGAAGTCAAGATGATGCTGACCGCGTTCTCCAACATGGAGACGGTTCATATCGCGGCTTACAGCCACCTCCTCGACACGATCGGCATGCCCGAGAGCGAATATTCGGCCTTTCTCCAGTACAAGGAGATGAAGGACAAGCACGACTATCTCTCGACCTTCGGCGTCGATACGGACGAGGATATTGCAAAGACGCTCGCCATGTTCGGCGGCTTTACCGAAGGGCTCCAGCTATTCGCGAGCTTCGCGATGCTGATGAACTTCCCGCGGTTCAACAAGATGAAGGGCATGGGGCAGATCGTAAGCTGGTCGGTGCGGGATGAGAGCCTTCACTGCGAAGGCATTATCAAGCTCTTCCATACGTTCGTGAAGGAACGCGACTGCCTTACCAAGCAGGTGAAGGACGACATCCTCGACCAGTGCCACAAGACGGTTCGGCTGGAGGACGCATTCATTGATCTCGCGTTCGAGATGGGCCCGGTGAACGGCATGAGCCCGAAGGAGATCAAGAAGTATATTCGCTATATTGCCGACTGGCGCCTGGGGCAGCTCGGCTTTGCGCCCATCTACATGGTCGACGAGCACCCGCTTCCCTGGCTTGCACCGCTTCTCAATGGTGTCGAGCACGCGAATTTCTTCGAAACGCGTGCGACCGAATATTCCAAGGCGGCGACACGCGGAAACTGGAACGAGGTCTGGGACAATTTTGATCGCCGGATGAAGGCCAAGGCCGATGCTGCGGCAAATGACGGCGCGGCCGTCGTCGCCGACGGCCCAGACATGTTCGAAGCTGCCGGCGTCGCTGCAGAGTAAAGCTCTTCAGCGGTTCGCTTCGCATTGGTTGCGGTCCGGTGATCTGGGTTTGAACGCCGGACCGCCCCCCGCTTTCACTTGGGCAAGGAAAGCGGGTGCAGCCCTTCTAACAGGCATTTTCGAGCGCAAGCTGATGTGCGTTACTTGATCCTGTTAAATATCCCGCCGGTCGCTCGCTGCGCCTCAAACGGCGTTAAATGAACAGCCGTGGACGAAAGTTGGCCGGCCCGACGCGGGTGCGCCCGCCGATGAGCAGCCGGCGGGGTGGCTGGGGAACCAAGGCTCCCTGTCAGCGCCGCCGTTCCCGCGTCAGCATGAAGCCACGCGCCGAAAACCAGTCGTTGGCATTGTTTGTCCAGAGGAGGGCGGCAAAGACAACGAGGATGATCAGGCTGATCACGAGCATCGCCTTCATTGGCGAAATGTAGAAGCCGACGACAATCCCGATGATGCCCCACACGACGTAGAGAACGCGCGACCAGGGCAATCCCTTGAGGATCCCATAAGCGCACACGAGGTTAACGATTGCACCAAGCGCGCCCCATGCCTGCTCGACCGCAATCGACATATGCATCTGCGCGACCATCTTCATTGCTGCCGGGTTCGAACCCATGGTTGCAAGGCCGATAACGCCGAGCACGGTGAATATGATCAGGATGACGGCGATGACCGTCAACGAAACCGGGCGCTTTTCCATTCGATTTTCCCCTTTTGCTGGCTCAAGACTAGCGCGGGCGAGGGTAAGCACAACAGCAGTCTGTCGAATCGAATCGCGCTTTTGGCGTTTCACGCGCGGCCTTGAGAGCTCCAAGCTCTCAACCTTCCAACCATCGCGCTTGAACTAGGCTCGCTTGCGATTCTTCGAGAAGAGCGCGGCTTCGGTCTTCCGGCGAACGCGCTCGGTCACTTCGGCGGTGTTGTCCGCTCCAGCGGCATTGCAGCGCACATGAACGAGGACCTGTCGTTCGATTGGGGGCAAGAGACCTTCGCCACTTGCGGGCGCGAGCTCGTAGAATCGCGGTGCCTGGTCGTGACCGCTTGGAAGCTCGAACCGAAGCGGGCGCCGGCAGCGCTGGCAATTGTCACCGTCGCGCTTCCGTAAGTCCGCCACGCGCTGCTGGCGCGCGGCTTCCTCGCGTCGGAACTTCCATGGGTTGAGATATTTCGAAAGGCTCGCGCTGCGCTGCATGCGTCGTCTTATAGCGCGAAGAAATTACCGCGGCCTTGCTGAGGCATGAGCGATCCACGTGAAAAGTTCATGTCGGTGCCAGCGGCCCGCGCGATCGGAACCTTAGCGCAAGCGCGACCGTTCCAGCTCTCAAACGAAGGAGCAATAAAGAATGAAGAAGCTCATCCTTGCCATGAGCGCGGCGTCGGTCGCGATAATGCCCGGCGCGGCCATGGCGCAGCGTTACAACGGCGATTGGAACCGTGTCCGGGCCTACGATTACAATAACCCCGAACCAGGCCACAGTCCCTATTACGCCGACCGATATTATCGTCCGGGACCTGAGTATGTGATGAGCCGCGGTGACCGCATCTACCGCGGCCGCGACGGACGTTTCTATTGCCGTCGGCGGGACGGAAGCACTGGGCTTGTCGTTGGCGCCGCAATTGGAGCGGTGGTCGGCAATTCGCTAAGGCTCGGTGGCTCCTCGACCCTTGGAACGATCCTTGGGGGCGCCGCTGGTGCGGCGCTCGGGAGCAGCGTTGACAGTCATCGGCTGCGCTGCCGCTGAGCGTCTCAACAAGGATAGTTGAGCAAGGGCCGGCCTAAAAGCCGGCCCTTTTTAATTGGTTGGTGAGGAGGCGTCAGCGCTTGTCGAAGCGGCTTTGTCGGCCGCGGCCTTCGCCGCAAGTTGAGCCTTCGCCTTGTCCTTAACGGCCTTGATCGCGGCGGCCGCTTCCTTTTCTTCACGCTCTTTCTTCGCCATTTGGTAGAGCTGGTAGTCCGTCGAGCTCTTCTCGGTCTCGAAGACACTGCCGACGTCCTTGCCCTCTTGCATCCGTTTTGTAATCTCCGCGGCGGTCGCGGCGACGGCCATCATGTTGATCGTGGGCGTACCAAGGCAGCCCATCGGGCCAACGCGCGCGCAATCGTGCGTTGCATAGGTCTCGTGCGGATTGCGCGGACGAACAGTGATCCCCTCTTTCTTCAGCCGACGCGCTTCGACGATGTCGGGCGGCAAGCGATAGCCCTCGGGCTTGATCGCGCAGACGACGATCTCATTGCCGTTGGGGTCCTTGTTCTGGTTTGTGCATTCGCGCTGCGGTTCGGGAGAAGGGGCGGGCACCGGAGCAGTTGCCGGGGCTGGTCCG
>DASRBJ010000315.1:0-4272 GCA_035653695.1 Sphingomicrobium sp. | reverse complement strand
CGCGAGTCTTCGCCTGCCATGCTGGAGGCAATTGCGTCGGAACTGTCCGGGGGTCGACGGCGGCGATGGCACTCGTCGAGCAAACGGCAAGTACAAGGGCAACGAAACGGCGCATCAAATCATCCTTTGTGATGGGAAACCCATTGTCTTCAAAAACCTATTTTCCGGCTAGATCAGCAAGCATCAACTGCCAATGAACGACGTTGTCGTACAGCGATTGCACCGGAATCCGCTCGTCCTTCCCATGAGCTCTGAAATCCGTCGGGACTTGCACCCAAGCGCCGTTTACGCCGTAAACCGGAATTCCGGCGACGCGGAACGGTCGAGCATCACTGGCGCCGGTCGACATTTCGGGAAATACCGGCATGCCGGGATGAAGCGTCTCGACCGCATGCGTGTAGGCGCTGGTCACATCGCTGCGAAGCGGCGACGCGAGCGACGCGACATTGTCATCGTTGCGCGTTACGACGACCGTCGGATCATTCACTAGCCGCTCAAGTTCTGCCTTCACCGCATTGGGATCTTCGCCGGGGAAAATCCGACAGTTGATCATTGCCGTTGCAAGCTGTGGGAGGGCGTTATCGGCATGGCCGCCGAACAACCGCGTCGGAACGCAGCGTGTTCGCGTGAGGCCCACCTCACTCTCGCTCGCCTCGATGAAATCAGCTGCCTGCGCGTCATCAGGATTCGCCAACCAGTGCCTCATCGCATCGCCGAGCGGCCCCTTGTCCATCTTCGCTTTGGCGGTGAAGTATGCACGCGTTGTATCGTTAAGCTTCGGCGTGAAGCGATAGGCTTCGAGCTTGTCCAGCGCGTGTGCAAGGCTGTAGATTGCGTTGTCCTTGCGCGGTTTTGACGAATGGCCGCCGCGGTTGCGGACCGTGAACGTGTAGCCGGCAAACGTCTTCTCGGCAGTTTGCATTGCGAAGCCGGCGGGACTGCCATCGACATTGTACCCGCCACCGCCGCCGTCGGCGTTTAGCCCGAATTCGGGATGACCCAACAAGTCGAGCCATTCGGTCGCGCCTTTCTTCGCGCCGATGCCGTTCGTTTCCTCGTCTCCAGTGAACAACACCACAATATCACGTTTCGGCCTGAACCCGGCCTTCCTCAGATTGATCATCGCCTGAGTGATGGCGGTGATCCCATCCTTCATGTCGATTGTACCGCGCCCGTAATAATAGCCATCCCGCTCCGTCATCGTGAACGGGTCGGTCGACGAGTCTTCTCGCTTCGCCTCAACGACGTCCATATGCCCCATCAGAAGGAGTGGTCGCTTGGATGGAGCATTGGCGCGCCACCGGACAATCAAGGCGGCGGTGTCGTCGTCACCCGTTGTTGCACTCCCCGTGTGGTAGGGAATTACGTGTATGTCCGAGACTGGAAAACCGGCGTTCCTGAACTGGTCCGCTACATATTGCGCCATTTGGGGGACGTTGTGACGCCCGATCACCGTCGGCGTGTTGATGACATGTTCAAACATGTCGTGCGTTGCTTGTCGCTCTTGAGCCGTCAGCTCTGGTGCCGCTGCGCTCGCGACGCTCGAAACGACAGCAGCAAGCATGGTGGCGGCAAGCAGATTACGCATTTAGAGAGGCTCCCCAAGATCCGATTGCCAAATGCGTAGTCGTGGCGAAGGCCACGTCAAGTCGCTGCCGGAGGTTCTTCAGGCGCGTCAACGTAGCGTCTCTCGCCGGTTTTCGTATCGAACCAGACGGTGACGACTTTCCCCGTTTGAGGATCGACGAAGCGCTCGTCGGTTGGCCGCCATTGATTGCCAACTGGAGCGCCATTGGGACGACCGTAAACTGGCTCGAGGGCTGCCGTAACGAGCATCAAGAGTCCCAAGATCAAGATCATTGGTCCGCCGGCAACGCGCAACAGCAACAAGCCGCAAAGTGCGACAAGAGCGCCAGCAAATAGCGCCCAGTTGCGCCAGCCGCTCACGCCGCTTCTATCCTCACCGCCGTGCCGTAGGCGACGACCTCGCTCATGGTCTGTCCAATCTCGCCCGAATCGAAACGCATCATGACCACGGCGTTTGCGCCCATGGCCGTTGCGTTCGTCACGAGCCTGTCGATCGCGTGACGACGGGTCTCTTCGACGAGAGCCGTATATTCCTTGATCTCGCCTCCACCGATCGAGCGCAAGGCGGCGGCAAGGTTGCCGCCGATACTTCGGCTGCGCACGACGACACCGAAGACTTGGCCGAGTGCTTCTATTGTCCGGTGACCAGCAACATTCTCGGTTGTGGTTACGATCATTTCCATGGTCTCCCTTCGCCCCTACGGAAGGCTAAACGGTACCATGGCCCTGCGCTAGATACTCGGCGCTGCGCATCTCCTCGAGCCTGCTGACGGTACGCTGGAATTCGAAACTGCCGTCTCCCTTGGGATAAAGGCCGTCCGGCTGCGCGTCGGCAGCAGCGAGGAGTTTGACGTTATGCTCGTAAAGGGCATCAATGAGTGTAACGAAGCGGGCCGCCTCGTTGCGCATCTGGGGGCCCATCTTCGGAATGCCGACGAGAATCACGCTGTGATATCGTCGAGCAATCGCGAGATAATCCGCCGGGCCTCGCGGTTCTCCGCACAACCTCTTGAAAGAGAAGACCGCGACGCCCTTGAGGCTCTTGGGCACGTGCAGTTTTCGACCGCCCCCAATCTCGATGTCTTCAGACGGGACGTTCGCTCGATCTTCAACCGGATAATCGGTGAGCTGGAAGAATGCGCGGCTCAGTGCTGCGGTTGCTTTGGGGCCGTTGGGAACGTGCCAGACTTCGACTCCACTCAAGCGATCGAGCCGATAATCCGTTGGTCCGTTTACCTCGACGATGAGCATTCGGCGCTCGATCAGCTCGATGAAAGGAATGAACAGCTCGCGGTTGATGCCATCCTTATAGAGGTCGCGCGGTGGCCGATTTGACGTTGTTACGATCTTCACATCATGCGCGAGCAATTTCACGAACAACCGCGACAGGATCATTGCATCGGCCGGGTTCGTGACGTGCATCTCGTCAAAACAAAGAAGCCGTGCTTCCGAGGCAATCTCCTGGGCAACGGGTTCGATCGGATCCCCTTCCTCGTGCTGTCGTGCGGCGCGAAGCCGTGCATGCGTTTCGAGCATGAACTCGTGGAAGTGCACCCGGCGCTTGGGCTCTATTCCGATATGCGCGAAGGCAAGATCCATCAGCATCGACTTGCCTCGTCCGACCCCGCCCCAAAGATACACTCCCGCGGGACTGTCGGTCTTTGCGCGGAACAGTTGCGAGAAGAAGCCGTGGGCTGGAACAAGACTTGCGGCGAGACGATCGAGGCCCGCAACGGCGCGCGCCTGCGCGGGATCGGGCTTCAGCTCCTTCCCGGTAATCAGGCGATCATAAGCGACCCGAACGGGTCCACTCGTCATGAATGGGGCCCGTTAGGCCGACTGACGCGCTTCAGAGTGCCCGTGAAGCTATAGCAATTCTCACCATTCTGCTTGACCAGTCCCTGAAGGAACACATGGCCTCGGGTTTGCTTCACGAGCTCGACATACGCATCGAGCGGGGAGCCGGCCTGTCCACGCGCAAGAAAGTGTGTCGTGAGGTCAAGCGTCACATAATGGGCTCGCTCCATGCCGGCGCACAACCCACCCGCAAAAAGCGCCATGTCGATGAAGCTCATCACGGCGCCCCCATGAATCGATCCGCCCATGTTCATGTGATCGTTGGTCGGAAACATTCGCGCAATTCCGCGGCCAGGACCATCCGGCTTGAATAACAAGCGCCCGGTCGCTGCAGCGAAGCTCGAACGCGGGAAGTCGCCCCAGCTGTACCAGCCCTCGTGGTCGGGGTCGGGAGCAGCTCCTTGCGGGACGCCGACGTCCTCCATCAAATCGTTGTGCGTCGAATGCTCGCTCACGCCGTGCGTTCGGCAATCAGCTTTTTGGTCTCGGCAATCGCCTTTGCGGGGTTGAGACCCTTTGGGCACACGTTCGCACAATTCATGATCGTGTGGCAGCGATATAGACGGAACGGATCCTCGAGCTGGTCGAGGCGCTCGCCGGTGGCCTCGTCGCGACTATCGGCGAGCCAGCGATACGCCTGGAGCAAGATTGCCGGGCCGAGGAAGCGGTCCGAATTCCACCAATAGCTGGGGCAGCTCGTCGAACAGCAGAAGCATAGGATGCACTCATAGAGGCCATCGAGCTGCGCGCGATCCTCAGGAGACTGCAGTCGCTCACGCGAAGGCGCCGGGCTTGCCGTCTTGAGCCAAGGTTGGATCAATGAATATT
>DASRBJ010000314.1:0-3264 GCA_035653695.1 Sphingomicrobium sp. | reverse complement strand
GCTGCGATCCGGGACGTCACTCGAGCCGCGGTGCTTCGCTGGGCATTTCCGGGAACCATGCTGACGATGGATTTCCGCGCCGACCGCGTGAACGTCTACGTTGACCGCAAGCACATGATCACGAAGATCAACTGCGGTTAGGCAGCCTCGCCGATCATTCCCGCTTCGCTCAGTGCTCGCCGGATAGTTGGTACAGATACGCGCGCACGCTCGGCAATCGCATAGCGATCAATCGCCTCGACTGCTCTTTCGGCTGTCCAATAATCACGGTGGAGGCGTTCGCTCATAAATCGCAGCGCATCGGCCGGAACGTGCAATCCACGATCCGCAAAGTGGAGCTGGGTGAGCGCGGCAAAGAGCGCATCGTCGGGGCGCGTAATTGTTGCGACCGGCGTAATTGCGAGCCGGGTCTTGAGATCCGGTAGCCTCGGCGACCATTCCGGCGGCGCCGTGTCCGCGACCATCACGAGCGGCCGCCCCGTTTCTTGCGCCTGGTTCCAGGCGTGAAATAGCTCCTCCTCGTCACGCTGCTCGGCATCGTCGAAAAGCCGCCCGCCGACGCGCTCGATGAATGTTCGTGCGAGCAATGTTCGACCCGACCGCCGCGGCCCAGTCAGGATCGTTGCCTTCACCGGCCAGATGCTGAACTTGCGAAAATGTTCGAAGGCTTCCCTGTTTGCATCCGAGACGATGAACCGCGAGTCGCCGTCGCTTTGCGGCCAGTCGAGCGGCAGTGCGATTTGGTCCGGACCGCGCTTCACTCAACGCCCCTCGGTGGCTGGGTAGCGGGTGGAGTTTGCGGCTGGCCAGTCGTTGGACCTGGCGGAGTCGGCGCCGGAGGCGGCGGCAATGCCGGAGGCTTCTCTGCGTCAGAGTGGATCTTGACTACCGTTCCGCTGCTTTCAACGGTCCAGCCACGGCCGGCGAGCGCTGCAGCGAGCTGCGCAACGCTCCCCTTGAAGCGGACGAGGATATAGCTCGTGCCTCCTGGATTGATCTGCTGGGGCGTTGCTGATTCAACCCCTGGCAGCGTGTGCAAGTGCGCCATCGCGAAGTTGTAGAAATTGACGTTCTTGCCCGTGACTTGAACCTGGAAAGAGTTAACGGTGTTCGCCGCCGGTGCCGCTACGGGCTTCTGCTGCACCGGAAGTGGTGGCAACGTCGGTGGCGGCGGTAGGTCAAGCGATGAATCGCGCGAGAGGCGACCCGCGACCATCGCTTGTGCGAAAATCTGGTCGATCCGCTCGGCGCCTTCGGCCATCATCGCTGGAATGCCCTCGCTGTTTGCAGCGGTCAGCGTGAAACCTCCAATGATTTCATCATCGGGACCGTGACGCGCGATAAACCGCCCACGTGCGGGTCCTCCAGGATAGAGGCGCTGCAACTGAACTTCAGCGACGAGAACGTCGGAAGCACCATACATTTGCAGAAGATTACGCCACCAACCGCGACCCGGCCGGTGAGTCTGCGAAGCATTGATGAGCAAGGGATCGGCGCCCATGCCGCTCACCCGCACATAGTCGATCGGGCTTTGTGCCGTGTGGAACTGGGCCCAGGCACGCTGCCAGGCATTTCGCACTTCGACACTGGTTGCAGTCCCGCCGGAGATCGTCACCGGGATGAGGAGCATTGGCGCCGAGTGGACGACGGCAGCACCTTCGACGCCGAGGAACGGAGCCGCCCTCCCGCGGTCGAACTGAACCCCGAGGTCGGCGATATAGCGATTGGGACCGATCTGCTCGCGCTCGACGTCGATTGAACTGACGATCTGATCGAGCGTGTCATCGGGAAGAGTCGGGGCTTGAGCGACCGGCGCGTTGTGCATCTTGGCCCAAAGTGCCTTGAAGCCTTCCCGCTGCGCTATGCGCCAGCCGGTATATCGCGCCGTCTGTGCGTCCTTGGCACCGACATCGACGTGAATTCCGCCAATCTCAAGGGTGTTGGAGCTGTCGAGCGGAAGGATGCCGCGATCCGTGCTCTCGAGCTGTGCATAGAGCGCGCCGCCGAGACCGGCAGCAGCGGCAAAGATCATTAGGGGTACGGCAAGACGAGGACGAAGCATTCGAGGCAGTCTTTTGACGACAATGGCGTGGAAATCCAAGCGGCTTGTCTCTACTGGCCGCCGCAATGAGCCAGAAGCCGCTGACCTATGCCGACGCCGGCGTGTCGATCGATGCCGGAAATGCGCTCGTAAAGACGATTGCTCCGCTTGCGCGGGCGACCGCGCGACCGGGAGCGAACGCGGAGCTTGGAGGCTTCGGCGGAATCTTTGATTTGAAGGCCGCGGGCTATCGTGACCCGCTCCTCGTCGCCGCAAATGACGGGGTCGGAACCAAGCTCAAGCTCGCAATTGAAACGGGTATTCATGCCGGCGTTGGAATTGATCTCGTCGCGATGTGCGCGAACGACTTGATCGTTCAAGGCGCCGAGCCACTGTTCTTCCTCGACTATTATGCAACTGGGAAGCTCGACACCAAGGTCGCAGCCGAGGTCGTCGCTTCGATTGCACAAGGATGCCGAGAAGCGGGCTGTGCCCTGATTGGCGGCGAAACAGCCGAGATGCCGGGAATGTATTCGACGGGCGATTATGACCTCGCCGGCTTCTGTGTTGGAGCCGTCGAGCGCGAGCGGGTCCTAACCGGCAGCTCTATCGCGCCGGGCGATCTCGTGCTCGGACTGGCAAGCACCGGCGTGCACAGCAACGGGTTTTCTCTTGTTCGGCGAATCATCGCCAAGGAGAAGTGGAACCTCGAAGAACGCCTGCCAGGCCAGGAAAACCGGACCCTTGCCGAGGCTTTCCTGGAGCCAACGCGCATTTATGTTCGCGCTCTTCTTCCGCTTCTTCAGCAAGGTCGGATCAAGGGGCTTGCCCATATTACCGGCGGCGGACTTCTCGAGAATATCCCGCGTGTCCTGCCGCAGGGATGCCACGCGCTCATTTCTGCCGATGAGATCGAGCTGCCGCAGTTGTTCGCATTGCTCCAGCAAGGTGGAACTATCGCGCCGCAGGAGATGGTTCGAACATTCAATTGTGGCGTCGGGATGGTCGCCGTCGTCGATCCTCGTCAGGTGAACGACATTACGGCCTCGCTTCGCGCTGCTGGTGAAACAGTTCTGGAGATCGGCCGGATAGAAGAAGGTCGCCGCGGCTGCACTGTTCGCGGCCGTTCGGGCACATGGTCTTCACCGTCCGATTGGTCCGTCACTCACGATGCGTGACCCGAAGCGCGTTGCAGTCCTGATCTCCGGACGCGGTAGCAACAT
>DASRBJ010000313.1:0-5788 GCA_035653695.1 Sphingomicrobium sp. | reverse complement strand
CTGGCGGCAGACAAGAGAAGACGTGGAAACCCTTCGCCGGCTCATTCGCCGCAGCTCGCGCCGCGCCGAGGAGACACTCGGCCAACTCGATGATGCGCGGCGCAAAGCTGAAGAACAGGACAATGAGAAATTGCAATTCATGGCAAAGATTGGCCACGAACTTCGAACACCGTTGAATACAATCCTCGGCTACGCGACCCTGCTCCACGAGGACGCGACGGAGGCAGGCGACCAAGCTGCTGCGGCGGATCTTGAGCGTATCATGATTGCTGGACGCCGCCTCTCCATGGCCGTCAACGACATGCTCGGCTGGAGCAAGATCGAGTCCGGAACCGCAAACCTCGAACGGAAGGTAATCAACGTTCAAGGGATGGTCGAAGAAGTCGTGTCGGACGAAAATGTTCATGCGCGTAAGAAGGTGAGTGTCGCCGTCGACTTCGATCACGAGCTTGGAATTATCGTCGGCGACCCTGAGAAATTGCATCATTGCCTTCTCAATCTCATCGCCGGAGCGGCCGAGAAGAGTGAGGAAAACAAGGTCACACTATCTGTCACCCGGCTCGAGAAAGCGGGCGTTCAAAGCGTCTGCTTCCTGGTCGAAACCTCGGGCGGGACAAGCGACGCTCCTGTTGCGTCAAGATCGAAGCATCTGCCGTTCAGCAAACAATCCTCTGACGGTGGATTGCGCTTCGCTGTCGCGCGGAGGCTTGCGAAGTTGATGGGTGGCGACTGCATCGTCGAAGAGACGAGCAGCAAGAGGGTAATTATCCGAATGACCCTTCCAATAACCCCCGCTGAGCGCCGAGAGGTGTCGAGAGAGAGGGACGAGCTTGGTGCCCGAGCGCTGCGCCGCTCGACGCGCGGCAAGTGTGCATTGATCATCGACGATGATGAAGCAGCGCTGGACCTCATGCGTCGCTGGCTCGAGCAAATGGACTATCATGTGTTCGTTGCTCTTGACGGTGAAACGGGGCTTAAGCTCGCACGCGAGGAACAGGCGGACCTCATCTTGCTAGACGGGTTTCTGCCTGGCCGCTCGGGTTACGAGGTCCTTGCAGAACTGCGCGGCGATCCTGTGATTGGACGCACGCCAGTCATTTTCGTGACCGTTGATGATGATCGCAGCCGCGGCATCGAGTGTGGCGCAAGCGACTACCTGCGCAAGCCCCTGACCCAAGAAGCTCTTCGCGCAGTCGTTGACGTTTACGCGGGAACGTCGGCCGGCAAGATCCTGATCATCGACGACGACGAGGACGCTGCCGAATTGATCAGGCGAAGCGCGGAGGAAGTCGGCTTTTCAACGCGACACGCGGCAAATGGCCTTGAAGGTCTTGCGATGGTATCGCAAGAGCGACCCGCCGCCATCGTTCTCGACGTCAGAATGCCTTTGATGGACGGTTTTTCCGTAATCGAGCACCTCGCGCGAACCGAAGATCTCAGCGAGATACCGATCGTCGTGGTTTCGGGCCAGGACATGAATATCGCCGAGCACCGTCGCCTGACCGCGGCGGCGCACCGCGTTTTTACGAAGGGGACGGTTTCGCCGAGGCAGATTGCCCAGTCTCTGCAGGAGGTCGTAGCGTGACTGTCCTCCAGCAGAGCGTCAACACGCTCAAGCTCATCCTCATTGTCGATGATATCGAAGACAATCGAATTCTGCTTGAACGCGCATTGCGCTCCAGCGGCTTCGAGACCGTCAGTGCGGCGAGCGGCAGAGAGGCCCTGTCGGTACTCTCGCGCGTGCAACCGGCGATGGTACTTCTCGATTGGATGATGCCAGAGCTATCCGGCCTCGAGACACTTCGCGCGATCCGTGAGACTTATCCTCGCTCGAAGCTGCCAGTGATCATGTGCACAGCCGTTGGTGAAGAGATGTCCGTAGTTGCGGCACTGCACGCCGGCGCGAATGACTATATCACGAAACCAATAAGCATCCCCATCCTTCGCGCGCGAATGACTACTTTGTTCGATCAGGTCGCGGTCATTGATGCGCTCGACACGCAAAAGGACGAAGTTGCGCGGAAGCTGTCCGAACGCACGCGTGCGCTCCTCGGCTCTGTGCCTCCGCTACCATCACGGAAGAGCGAAGCGTAGCAACGTGGACGTCATGGTTAGCCAACGTCGACGCAAGATTGAACGAGCCATGCCCGTCGTGGCATTTTGCGCATCGGCGTGGCTCACGGCGACGACAATTGCATCACTTGGTTCGCCGTGGTGGGTGAATGTCACTGTCTCCGTTGTTGCGATGTTGTGCACAGCATTGTGCGTGCTCGACAATTTTTCAGCAGAAGCTCGACATGACGCGATGATCAAGCGCTGCTCGGAACTCCAAGGGCAACTTGAGTGCGATCCACTAACCGGACTTATGAACCGGAGCGCGTTTAACAAGGCTCTCACCAATCTCCGGGCCAATGTCTCCGAATCCGTTGAAGTCATGGTTCTCTTCTTCGACCTCGACCGGTTCAAGGACGTAAATGATTCGCTTGGCCACCGCGCGGGCGACCAGCTGCTGGTCGAAGTTGCGAACCGCGCGGGAACAGTTCTAAGCGACGCGACCGCCTTCGCCCGCCTTGGCGGTGACGAATTTGCAGCTTTGGTGCCGCTGAAGGGATCAGTCCGGCCACAACATTATGGTGAACTGATCGTCGAGCTCATCAACGAGCCATTCGACATCGATCATCATCGCGTGAGCGTTGCAGCATCCGTTGGCATTGCGACCGGCGACCCGTTCGTCGACGAGGGGCACGAGCTGTTAAGGCGTGCCGATGCCGCAATGTATGCGGCCAAGGGAGCCGCACGAGGAAGCTGCCGGATCTTCGATGAAAAGCTCAGCGGTAGACAGGTGAGGGAGACCTCGATCCGTTCGGAGCTTGGGACCTGCCTCGCCGAGGGAGGACTGAAGCTCGTTTATCAGCCACTGATCGATGCGAGGACAGGGGTCCTCAGCAGTGCAGAAGCCCTCCTTCGCGCAAGCTCACCCGGGCTTGCAAACGTCGACACGGCGACGCTCATTTCGATCGCCGAAAAGAGCGGGCAGATCATCGAGCTTACCGAGTGGACAATGGACGCCGTATTTTCGGCAATCCGCGAACTTGAGTCGACCCCGGTCGCTCTCAACATTTCTCCCGTCTATTTCCGACAGCCTCAGTTCGTCCACAAGATCATTGACCGGTTGCTCGAAAGCGACACTCCGCCTGACCTTCTCACGATCGAGGTGACGGAAGGTGTCCTCATCGCGGACATGGTTGCAGCGAGGGAATCAATTGCCCAGCTGCGCGAAATCGGCGTCAAACTCTATCTCGATGACTTTGGCACGTGCTATTCTTCAATGAGCTATCTGCAGCATCTTGAGCTCGATGGCCTGAAGCTCGACAAGACCTTCCTCCGAAACATCGGTGACCACAAGAAGACTTCGCAGATCATCAAGGCGATGATCGACTTTGGCCATAGTCTCGACATGCGCGTCGTTATGGAGGGTGTCGAAAGCGAATGGCAGGTCCGTCTGCTGCAGTTGCTCAACTGTGACTTACTGCAGGGCTATGAACTCGGAGCGCCAATGGAACTTGCCGAACTGCGCGCGCTGCGCGACCGCGTGTACTTGCCCGCACCGCAACATCAACCAAGCGCCGGACGTCCGCTGAAGCGAGGCAATCTGTAGACCATCTGCCAGTCGAACGCGGCGCGTCGATCTACTTCGTTCAACTGCGCCTCGGCACCGAAACTCGAACGACAATCTGGCCGCGGAGAATGATCGCGCCGTGCCTAGCGCGTTGTCGCAAGCTGAGTTACTTCCCCCTGACAGGTTCCGCTTTTACGAAGGACATAAACATGAGCCGGATCCTCGCGCTCCTTGCCGGCACGACCGCGCTGGCAGCCACATCCGCACAAGCGCAGCAGTCGGCTCAGGCCGAGATTTACACCCGCGGCGCGTTCAAGGGCCCGAGCATGACGTTCACTGGGCCAACACAGCACATCGATCCTGCGTTCACGGCTCGAAGCATCCGTATTTCTGGGAGCGCCGCATGGGAACTTTGCAGTGGCAACACCTACACCGGCTGCCGCCGCGTGGACAAATCCCTTCCCGGGGCGGTTTTCATCGTGCGATCAGCGCGTCCGGTAGCGCCGGTCATGGTGAGCCATGTTTCTCCGCCCAATCAGGCGCTGCGCGGTGTTGCGAGCGAGTTTTTCGTTGCTCCAAATCGCGGTGGTCGTCGCGTTGCTGTCGAATCGGGAAATCCTGAACAGATGCGACGTGCCGCAGACGAATTCTGCCGCTCCGTTGGCTGGCAGATGTCAGCGCATGCCCAAGTACAGCAAGATTCTGATCGGTTCGAGCTGATCGACGTCTTGTGCACCAATCGGCCCTGAACGCCTGCTTACGGGCTTAAGGGCCACAGACCCCATCGGCGCTTGCGGAACTCACGCGTGTATAGGAGCTCTCGGGAACAGTGCTGATCACGAGCCCGCTTGTCCTGCACGTTCTTAACTGAAAGCGGACCTTCCGAGCCCGAAAATCGAGCGACACGCGGCTGAAGGCCTGCAGCAAATCGGTGCCTAAGATAAGTGATGGCTCGCTCGAAAGCCCGAACAATTCGAACGGCGGCACGTCGGCAAAAGCAATTGGCACATTATAAAGAGTAATCGGCCCTATTTGAAGTTCGTCGATCCGAGCGAGCTCGAGTTTCACCGAAACGCCTGTCACTCCGATGACCGACGTCGTCCAGAATTTCTCCGGATGCTTGCGAAAGATCTTGTCCCGGAGTGCCGTATTCCCGATCGAGATCTCGGAACCGGTGTCGATCACGGCGGATAGGGGTATGCTTCCCGCGCGGACCTGAGTGAGGATCAGCTGACCTCGCCGTCGACGCGCAACGATAACGATTTCACCTTGCTCATCCTCGAAGTGGGTGCGGCCGTCCTCGATGCGTATCAGGTGGTGGTCGAAGTCGAGGAGAAGGCGCTGCTGCGATAGCGCGTCTATTCCGATCACTCCATCGGCGCCGACGTCCGTTTCCCTTAATGCGGGAAGTTCGAGGTTTCTGATGGTTGTCGAGCCAAGAGTGAGCGCCGCCACCTTCACGCTCGGCACAAGTTCGCGCGAAGTGGTTCCATTCAGAAGGACTTCGCCTGCCGGCGGGAGTTGAAGGGATTGTGCAACAGCAAGACCGACGGCCGACGAATCCGCGCCGCTGTCGACGATGAAGCGATATGGGCCGCGACCGTTGATTTCCACGTTGACGCTGAGGCGCGTCTCGGCCTCCTTTGCCTTCACCTCTTTGCCGCCGACTTCGAGGGTTGGATCGATCACTGCGGTGGAGGGCGGCGAAATGGCAGTATCCCGAACAGGTGGTAACACTGGCTTAGTCGCCGGTGGGCTCGCTGCCGCATCGCCTGTGCACAGCGCAAGGACGACGAAGAACTCAACAATCATCGCGCCACAGCGCATGCCGCCTTGGCCTTTCGTTCACTGCACGCTGATTAGGCTATAGGTCGCGATCTTCTAAGACCAGTCGCGATCGACGCATGCCGCAAATCACGCTGCGAACGGCCTTGCCGGGAAGCGTGCTGTCGCTTCGCGCTTTTGTGGGATTGGTGAGCATTATCTTTACCTTAGGCGATTAACCGGAGCCCGATGTGCTGTGTCGGTCGATCGATGCGTCCGCGCCGCGCCGTCCTGCTGGGCTGCGCGCTTGCGTGCCTATGGACGTTCCCCGCGTTCGCCGACGAGACCTCGCCTGTTCAAACGTCCAGTGCGCTTGAGGTGAGCGGCGACATTCGCCTGACTGCA
>DASRBJ010000312.1:0-4654 GCA_035653695.1 Sphingomicrobium sp. | reverse complement strand
CACCGGCAATCGCGGTGTCGGCGCCGAGCTTTGGCGTCCGCACGGCCGCGGATTCGTCTCGAGCGGTGGTGAAGAGCGCTCTGCCGATGAGCTGATCGACTGGCTCCGTCCGCAAAACTGCATCGTGCAGCCAGCGCTGGAGGATCATCCGGATCTGAAAACCTTCGGCACGCGAGCACTTTCAAACGTTCGCATCGTCACCGCGAAGGGGACCAATATTCGAGCAACGCCGATCACGGCATCGATCAGTCTCGCCGTCGAGGCGGGATCGCTGACGGGCCATGAAGGCTTTCACTGCGGCATCGATGTCCGCCAGGGCACGATCATTACGACGCTCAGCCCGATTGCCGAGGACGCTCGGCTGACGAGGCATGATCTCATCGGCTTCGCGCTCCCTGACTGGAGCGAGTGCATTCGGCTCGTGTGCAGGGCTCATGACGAGGCGTTTCCGGCCTTCGCGACTCTCGGCTGGGATGTGGCTCTGACCGCCGAGGGCCCAATTCTGCTCGAGGCCAATCTAAGCTGGGGAATGTACGGTCATCAAAGGCTCGGCGGTCCGCTGGGGAAGACAGCGCTCGCGGAGATTATCGATGAGCTGCTCGAACCGGAACCGGCTGATCGATCTTCGGCAGATCATCCATTGAGGCGAGATTCTCGATCGCCTTCGCCTGTTCCTCGAGCAGATCGAGGCTCCTCGGGCGCAGCAGGTCGAAAACGGCGACGCCGGGCAGCGCCAGATTGGTAATCCCCGGGCTGCCCATCGCCGCGAAGTCGCGCCAGAGATGCTGCCGGTAGATTGCCTTGAAGATGGCCCGCGAGCGGAACATGCTTTTGCACGGGCGCAAGAAGTGGCGCTCGGTCACGCCCCGTTCGAGCCAGATCAGCGCCGCGAGCGGCCACGGCTGCGTAGTTTTGTCAGCCGTCGGCAGGAAATATTTGTCGCGGACTCCGTCGGCGCGACGAAGACCGTCCTTGCTCACGCCAATGAGCTCCAGCGCTTCACCCCAAAGCCGCAGATTCTGACTTCCGGGTTGCGCGTACGTGCAGCCGCCCCGATCGAAAATCGGCAGGACATCATCGGAAATCAGGCGGTGCCCACGCTTCATTAGCATTGCCGCCATCGTCGACTTGCCGGCCCCCGACCGGCCGGAAATCGCAATGGCCTTGCCGTCGATCAGGATCGTATTGCTGTGAAGCGACACGATGTCGCGCTGGTAGCAGATGGTGCCGAGCACCGGTCCGGCAATCGTGACTTCGACAAAGCCCGGAAGCGCGTCGGGCCGCACGTCGGCGACCACTCTCTTGCCGTCGGTGACCGCGAACCGGCCTGCTTCCACCGAAACCACCGTCGCAACGTTGCGCCCGTTCGCGACGACGCTCACGGGATCCTGGCAGGCGACTTCCGGAACGGAGCCACGAACGAGTTCGATGTCGGGCGGCCGAGCGGGGTCGCCGTCCCACGCGGGCAGTGCTTCAACGGGAATTTCGGATCGAAAGCGCCAGCCGCAAAGAGCGTAGTCCGACGCAGCGTTGGCCTGCGTCATTCCACCGTGATCAGTTCGTTATCCGAAAGCTTGTTCAGGAACGTCAGCACGTCGGGCATCACCACGTCCTCCGGCGCGTCGTGCTTGGCCGCGAGAGTCGCGACCAGGTCGTTCACGCAAACCGGGCTCTGGATCGCGTCCCAAATCTCGAAGCCGATGTCGTCGAAGGAAAAGAACTTCCCCGCCGATATGCTCATGATGATGGCCGAACCGTCATGGTCGGCCCGGAAATGATTATTGGCCAGCGCCACGACCGACTTGGGCTGAACTTCAGCCATACTCGTTACCCCCTTAGCCTAGACTCAGCGAACGACTTCAATCCAGCAGTCATCGAGGAGTTCGGCAAGAGTCGATTTTATCGTGTCCTCATCCAGCACACCGGCAAACTCGGCTTTCAGTTCGCCAATCGTCGCAGAATTCCTCTCGATGAGCGACTCGACAATACGTTCACTCGCGGGCGAAGGCTCTTTTCCTTTCTTGTTGACGCTGGCCGCCCACGCCTGTCGCGAACGAAGGAGCGGGGCCAGCATCGTGTCGTCGTCCAGTTCATGGTTTGGGCCCAGATGGAAACGGAAAACGGGCTGCCGTCCAAGCTGCCATTCCTCGACGAATTTGGACAATGAGCTCTGATTGACCAGTTCGCACAGGCGGGCCTTGAGCAGGCGCTCCTGCTCGGCGAAGTCTTCCGGGCCGCCCAGCATCGAGACGTCCTCGCGGAAGAATCTCTCTTTCTCCGCGGCGCTTCGGACGAAGTCGATGAATTTGACTCCCTTGAAGGTATGGATCCCGATCGTCAGGTGGAGTGAGTCGGAATCGGTGACGGCGGCACGGTGGTAGGTTCCGCGCGGAACGAAGAGAACGTCGCCCGCCTGCAGGTTCGTCTCGAAGGCGACCTCACGCGGCGCCGGCGGTTTGGGCTGAGGCGCATTCTCCAACGGCGCCGGCTCGGGGTCCTCATAGAGGAACCAGTGTTTCGATCCCTGCAGCTGCAGCACGATGACGTCGTGCGGGTCGAAATGCATCGCGAAGGCTCCACCGCCTCCGAAGGTCATATAGCAATTGACCCATACTTCCTGACCGAGCGCGATCTCGACCTGATTGGCGAGCCGGCGGATGGGCGGCGACAGGAACTGAATGGAATTGATCGCGATGCTCGCGTTCTGCTTCACGAGATCGTGGAGCTTCCTCGAATCGACGAAATTCCCCCACGCCTCGCGCGCCTTCGTGCGGTACAACGTCGTCGGAACGTCCCGCCCGTCACGAGTGATGCGGATTCCCCGCTCCTCCATCATGTTCAGCGACAGGAGGTCGTTGATCATTTCCCAGGTGAGAAGATGCTCGAACCTGGTTCGATCATCCTGGGCGATGTGCAGCATCTTCTTTTCGCGGAAATGCCTGGCGAAATCCGAATCCTCGATCGAGCCGCCGTCCGGACATATGATTTCGGCGAAGGAAATCTCCCTCGCCGGCGGAAAGAATTCGGATGCGGGGACCGGTGTTGCCCCACCAAGAGAGTTGATCTGGTCGAACGAAACCTTACCCATCGCCGGACCCGTCGAAATTATGAACGAGTTCGATCCAGCAGTCATCGATGAGTTCGGCAACCGTCGATTTGATCGTGTCCTCATCCAGTACATCGCCGAGCTCGGCTTTGAGCTCACCAATGGTGGCGAAATTCTTCGCAATAAGCGTGTCGATAATACGCTCACCCGCGGCGGAGGGTTCTTTGCCCTTCTTGACGACGCTGTCTCGCCACGCTTGCGGCGAACGTAGAAGCGGCGCGAGCAAGCTATAATCGTCGAGCTCTTCGCGCGGACCAAGGTGGAAGCGATCCACCGGTCTCCGCTTGGCGCGCCAACGCTCGAAATTCTCGATCAAGGGGGTGTTGTTGATGATTTCGCAGAGGCGCGCCTTCATGGCCCGTTCCTGCTCTGCGAAGACTTCCGGTCCGCTGAGCGTGAGGATGTCCTTGCGGAAGATCTCTTCCTTCTCGGCCTCCGTGAGGAGCCACTCGATGAACTTGAGACCGTAGAACGTCTGAATGCCGAAAGTGAGATGGACTGAATCTGTGTCGGTGACGGCAGCTCGATGATAGGTTCCCCGGGGCACGTAGAGCACATCGCCCGCCTGAAGCACCGTCTCGAAGACTACCTCCCGCGGTTCGGGCTTGGCCTTCGCCACATAATCGATGGGAGACGGCGCCGGATCGTCGTAAATGAACCAGTGCTTTGACCCATGCACCTGCAACACCAGGACGTCGTGGGAATCGTAGTGCATGGCGAAGGCGCCGCCGGGTCCGAACGTCATATAGGCGTTGACGTTCAGCCTCTGCCCGAGCGCCACTTCCATCTGGGTCGCGAGCCGGCGGACGGGCGGGCAATAATATTGCACTGCATTCAGCGCGACGCTCGCGTTCTGCTTCAAGAGGTCGTGCAGCTTCCTCGAATCGACGGCATCGATGTCGCCGTCATCCTTGCGATATAACGACTGGGGCAGATCCCGCCCGTCTCGCGCGACGCGCAGCAGCTTCTGATCGAGCAGGTTCTGCGAAAGGAGCTGATTGATGGTCCGCCAGGACAGGAGGTGTTCGAACCGCGTCCGGTCGTCCTGAGCAATGTGAAGCATCTGCTTGGCGCAGAAGTGCTTGACGAAGTCCGACTCCTCGATCGAGCCGCCTTCGGGACATATGATTTCGGCGAAGGAAATCTCCCTCGCCGGTCGAATGAATTCGGATGTCGGGAGCGGTGTCGCCCCTGAATTGACAAGCTCGCCGAACGAAACCTTACCCATCGCTCGATCCACCCCCGAAATCGCGGATTATCGCGCGATGAAGGTATCCGTCACGGCGAGCCCGTCAATCCTTCTTCCTAACTTAGGAAGCGGTCGAGCTCAGGTCTGTCCCGTTCGAGAAGTCCCGATTGTTGTTCGGGTCGTCGGTCGAACCAAAGGTGCCAGCCGGAATGCTCAGCTCTTCGAGAACCGGAGCGGTCCAAGTACGGTCAGCCATTATATGCCTCCCTGCTATTGAGTCTTGCGGATGATTCCGCTTCGACTCGGTTTGGATAACAAAAGTTTGATGAAAATAAAACGAAAAGTTAACAATAGCCGTC